>JAHFDQ010000469.1 GCA_023248915.1 Archangiaceae bacterium
CGCCCCAGCCGAGATGCTCGGCTCGTTCGGCGTACCCGCAGAGGCGGCGCTCGACGTGTCGGTTGCCGCGGGCAGCTCGGTGATGGTTGACCAGGGCATCAGCCTCGGAACGCGGGGCGGGTTGAACGCGCCCAACGTGGCCGACTGCGTGCTGCCGCTGGCGGCGCCCGTCCCCACGGCCGTGCCGGCTCCCGACTTCGACGCCGAGGCCAGCCCCGACGCGGGGTACCACGTCGGCCTCAGCCTCTCGCAGTCGTTCATCAACCTCGCCCTGCACCACGCCGAGCAGTCCGGTTCGCTCTGCATTGCGCTCGACGGATCGAGCATCGGCCTGTTGAACACGGGGCTGTTCAAGACCTTCCTTCCGTCGCTGGGCCGCCTGACTATCCGCGACGGCCTGGACGCGCCGATGAAGGTGGTGCTCCGGCCCGCCAAGCCGCCGGTCGTCACGGTGGGCGAGGGCACCTACGACGCGGTGACGAAGAAGCCGATCAAGCCGCTGTTGCTCCTGACGCTCCCCGACGTCACCGTCGACTTCTACGCGATGTTCGACGACCGGTACGCCCGGCTGTTCTCGCTGACCGCCGACATCTCGCTGCCCTTGTCGCTCATCTTCGAGGGGTGCTCGAGCGTTCAGCCGGCGCTGGGCGACCTGCAGCAGCTCATCACCAACATCCGCACCGCGAACTCGGAGATCCTGGCCGAAGACCCGAAGGTGCTCTCCGACCTCATTCCCGCGGTCATCGGCCTGGCCGAGCCGGCCCTGGCGAAGGCGATGAAGCCGTTCGCGATGCCCGCGCTCGGCAGCTTCAAGTTGAAGGTGAACGAGGCCAAGGGTGTGGCGAAGATCGCCGGCACCGAGCAGTACCACCACCTCGGAGTGTTCGCGCAGCTGATGCCCGCGACCGCCGCCTGCGCGGTGACGGCGCCCAAGACGCGCGCCGCGCTCGTTCGCAGCGTCATTCCTCCGGCGTCCGAGATGCGGCTCCGTGGCAAGCCCTTGCCCTGGCCGGTGGCGGTGCTCGACGTGCGCAGCCTGGGCAACACCGGCACGCCCGAGTTCGCGTACCAAGTCGATGACGGGCTCTGGAGCACGTTCCTGGCGGCCAATGCCGACAGCCTGCTCGAGGTCAGCCACCCCGTGTTCCTGATTCAGGGGCAGCACCGAATTCAGGTTCGCTCGAGAATGGCGGAAGAGCCGCACGGAGTCTCGGCGCCGGTGACGGTGGGCTTCCGCGTCGACTGGGACGCGCCCGAGGTCTCGCTCAGGGTTGACCGGGCGGCGAACCGGCTCGAGGTCCAGGCGCGGGACACCCTCACCCGCCCCGAAGAGCTGACGTACGCCTATCGGGTGGGCGAGGGCTCGTTCAGCGAGTTCGGCCCGGCGCGCCCCGTGGACTTGGCGGCCGTCGAAGCCGCGGGCGGGTTCAGCGTGTGGGTGCGCGACGAGTCGGGCAACGTCGGCGAGGCCAGCTACCGCGTCGCGTCCACCGCCTTGCGGCCCGAGACCGGAGTCGAACCGGGCTCCGCGCAGGCGGCGGGCTGCACCGCCGCGGGGGGCGCGCTGTCCTTGCTGGGCGCCGTCGCCGCGGCGCTCGGACTACTGCGGCGCCGCTCGCGGGGCTGAAGGGCGGGAGCTGGGTGGGGCAGGGCGCTGGACTTGACGAGAATATTCCGTTCAGTCCGAGGGATCGATCAGGTCAGCCCGAGCGGCGTCATTCCGTTCGGCGCGAGCGGAGTCAGTCCGTTCAGCTCGAGCGGCGTCGAGAGCGGCTCCGCGCCGCTCGGGCCTTCGACTCCGCCGATCCCCGGCATGGGCTCGATTGCGTCATCGGCGCGGGGGCAACGCACCGGCCGCCTTTCTCGGGGCGAACGATCAGTTTGAGGCGACTCCGGACCTCGGGGATGGGCGTGTACGCGGGCTTCGGAGTCGGAGCGGGTAGCACGGCACTGGCGGTTGCCGTCTGGCAGGTAGGGGAAGGGGCACCCTCCGTCGCCGCGCAACGGTTCCACCAGCCGGCATCCTCTAGCTTCCGGCGCTCTCGGGCGGCACAGGTCGGCTCGCCGGCTTTGCGGTACTGCGCCGTTCTTCGGCGCCCGCCCAACTGAGCCGTCGGCAAGCCTCGGGGGTGTCCGGGCGATCTTCCCGGAGGAGGAATTCCGGGTCCGGACTGCTAACCGGCAGGGTGCTCCGAAAACAGGCCCGGGGGCCCGCTGCCCGGTAGAAGGAGCTCCTCTTCGGGCGCCTCCCCCAGGGTGCACGCACCCCTGCCGCGCACCCTGGACAAACCATCTCTCGGGTGAGGACGCCCCTCCTCAGGGCTGTCAGGCCAGATTCACGGTAGAGCCCAGCCGGTGATTCCTCGTGCCCTTGGAAATGGGCGACTTCATTGAAGTCGGCCGAGGGTCAGGGTTGGGCGACCGGCGAAAAGTGTCTGGCCTGACGCCCGGGCGTCAGGCCAGACGGAATTCGTGCCACCACCCCGTGCCGCCTGAACCAGAGGCCAGTGAGTTCAAATGCTTGTGGCCGTCAGGGACGGCAACCGCGTCCTCAATCGGTCCATCTGGTCTGACAGCCAGATACACCCCAACCCGAGGTCGAAAGCTGTGCCGCGCGCGAGCGTCTGAGGCTCGAGGATGCCGGTCGGTCCGGAGGGGGCGTTGGAATGGCGAGCCCGCAACTTCTTCGGAGCGCTAGACCGTCACCCTCGGCTAACTTGCGCGCCGACGATGGCAACCTTCCGACGATGGCTTTTGCCTTGCCTGGGCGTCGCCGCCTTGGGAATCGCTCCGGCCTCGCGGGCCGACGAGCGTTTCGACCATCGGGGCTCAATCGGCCTACTGGTGGGCGCTGGAGGCGAGTATGGCAGCGCCGCGATTGGCCAGGGGGTCGTCCAGGGTTTTCGGCTCGACGGCGATTTGGGCGCCACCCTCGCGGTGGGCGTCGACGGCAACGAGGTGCTCGCCCTCGCCCGCGGAACCTTCCTTGGCCCACGGCCCGACTGGTCCCTCACGCTGGGCTACCGGGGCTACTTCGGCCAAGAGCGCCTAAAGACTTTCTTCGATCTCGGCGCCGCGCTCCACTCGATGAGCGCGCTCTCCGCCGGCCCCCGCCTCGGCTTCGGCTTGCAGTACGAGCTGTCGCCGGTCGCGGGGTTCTACGCGGGCATCGCCGCTCAAATCGGCTTCGGTCAAGCGATTCGCTTCGATGGCGAAGTGGTCGCCGGCCTGCAACTCCGCAGCTACCTCTTCGAGTGACGCCGGGCAGTTTCTTTGACGCCCTCCATACAGGTGAGACGATGTGCGCACCTGTAGGAGGTATCGCACATGAACGACGTCCCCCGTCTCGCCTCCGTAGTGTTCCGGCTCTCCCGTGAAAAGCTCGGCGCGCTGAAGGACTTGTCGCGGTCGACGCGCATTCGCCAGAGCGAGTACCTCCGTGAAGCCATCTCGGACCTGCTCGACAAGTACGAAGACCGCCTCGTCGACTGACCTCGCCTCACCGGACGGTGGAGAAGGGCGGCTCATCCGGTAGACCTGGAGGAGCCGCTCGCTCCCCGGCCGTGAAGGGATCGTCCTCGGGCGGGTAGAACACTTCCCAGAGGACAAGCCCCTGGCCCGGCGCCTTGAGCCCCTCGAGCTTCGCGCCCTCGTCGAGCGCCGCCGCGAATGCCTCTCGGCCAATGACGCCCGCCGCCGCCGCCACCGCAGACCCCACCAGGTACCGCACCTGATACCGGCCGAACCGGTCTCCGCGCAGCCGCGCCTCGAACAGGCCCGGGCCAACCTCGACCAGGCGCGCTTCGGACAGCGTTCTCGGGCCGATCGCGCTCGTCTTCTCGTGAAACGACTGGAAGTCGCGCCGGCCCACTGAGGCGCGCAGCAGCTCGTCCACCTGCTCGGGGCGCGGCGAGCGGCCCTCCAGCCGCGGCGCAGAACTGACGTCCCACGCGAACGGCTTCCAGCCCCGCGGGGCCGCGCCCAGCGTCAGGCGGTACCGGTATTCCTTGCCGGCGCAGCGCCACTGAGGGTGAAAGCGGCGCGGGGGGCGTACCGCGAGGCACAGCCCAAGCCCCTCGGGAAGCCTCTTCCCGAGCCGCTCCGCGAGCTCGCCGGGTTCCAGGTCCCTAGGGACGCGCACTCCCACCACCTGCATTCGCGCGTGCACGCCCAGGTCGGTTCGCCCCGCGGGCGCGGCGCCGGAAGCCAGCCCAAGCTCGGTCAGCGCCCGAGCCAGCTCGCCCTGAACGGTGGGGCCCTGCACCTGGCGTTGGAATCCGCGGAAGCGGTCGCCGCGGTACCACACCCACACCGCGAGCATCGAACGCTTCACGTCCGGGCCTCCAAGGAGGCTAATATTCGCGAACGAATGGGGCCGAGCAAGAAGGCAGTTGGTGACCCCGCGCCGCCCGGAAGCTGGCTCGTTCGACAGGACGCGCTGGTGATCGGCCCGGTGTCCGGGGCGCAGGTGGTCGAGAAGCTGTTCGCGGGCGACATCGACGGGCGCAGCGAAATCTCCGTGATGGGGTCGGGGCGCTTCCAGAAGCTGGGAGACATCGACTCCTTCAAGGTGCACGTGGCGAAGGCGCAGGCGAAGCAGCGGGTCGACCTGCACGCCCACACCGAAGCCAAGCGCAGCCGCTCCAGCAGGAACACCAAGATCATCGGCGTGTCCGTGGTGGGGCTACTGGTGGCCGGGGCGATGGGGCTGGCGATGCAGCGCCTGGCCGTCCGCGCCCCCTGGAAGAACGCCGACGACCTGGCCTACGCCGACCTGATCGAGGTCGAGGCGCCGGTGATCACCCGGGCCAAGGCTCGCGCCGCCGACGAAGAGCTGGTCGACTACCCCGGTGGCGTGGCTCGGCGCCAGACCGACAAGCCCGGGCAGGTGCGCCCCGCCGTGGCGCGTAACGACAAGGCGCCGGTCGCGTCGAAGTCCGGCAAGGGCCAGACCGAGACCGACGAGAGCGACGGCCTGCAGATGGC
>JAHFDQ010000105.1 GCA_023248915.1 Archangiaceae bacterium
CTGTGCACCCGCCACTTCAGCCTTCGCCAGTACTGCCCGGTCGACTCGCTCTCTTACGGTCATGCGGCAAGACGATCACGCCTGGTCTCGCCACGCCTCAAAGATGTGCGGGATCTTCAGCTGGGGGCTGTAGGCCCCCAGGGACGTGCAGCGCGGTAAAATCGTAGAGGGCCGTGCGATGCGCGAAGACGAGAGCCATGTGCTCTTCGCGGCGACGGCGGCGGTGCGTGGTGTGTCGACACGGGTTCGTACCGAATCCCCGGGTCGGTGATCGCCAGCGGGTCTGCGGCAAAGCCGAGTGTCGGCAGAAGCATCGCCGGCAAGTTCAGGCGGACTGGCGCCAACGGCACCCGGGGTACTTCATCGAGTGGCGAGCCAGGGAGCGAGCGGCTCGCAGTGCGCTGGAGCCGATCGAGCCGCCGGAGTTGGCGGCTCCGCTGTCGCAGTTGCCGTGGACGATGGCCCAAGAGGAGTTCGGCGTGGCGGGTGCCGATTTCCTGGGGAGCATGGGGCGGCTGTTGGTGAAGCACGCGAAAGACGAGATACGAAGCCAAGTGCGCGGTGCGACTGGGGAATTCGGCAAGACAGGTCCAGCGGGCGCGAAAGACGAGATATCGGAGGTCTGGGGCGGTCGCGGCGCTCTCTCGGAGGCGCGCCCGAAGACCCACTTAAACAGGTTGCGCAGCCCGGCCACCGAGACGTTCTGCTCCCAGGCGTGCCTGCCAGTCAAGTAGGCCCGTTGCGCCTCGGCGCCCGAGTCTCAGCCTCTCAGATTGTTGTAGGTTGAGCCACCCGTCGGCCGGACGTCGCGCCGTGCCGAAGCTTCAGCGAAACGCCCCTGTTGCTGCCCCAAAGGCGCCGGGCCCTTCGGCCAAGTCCGCGACACCTTGGCCCATCGGCTGAACGATGGTTTCGGCGGGTTGCTTCGAACCCCGGGCATCGGCCACTTCGCGCCCCTCCTGATGCGCACCTTGCCACCCACGGTCGGACGGTCACCGACCCTGCGACGCGACTATTCAACCCATCGCACGGTGACCGCGACGCGGGCGACGTTGCCCCGGTCGTCCACGGCGCGAAGCTGGTACCTCCCCGACGGAGCGGTCCACTCGAGCGGCTCGCCGGGCTTCACGGTGCCGAGGGCCTCAGAGCCGGCGAACCAGGTGAGGCGGTGGGCGGCGCCGTCGGCGTGGGCGACGAGCGGCAGGTGGTTCCTATCGGGCTGGTCTCGTCGCAGCTGGTACGTCATCTCGGCCTGGGGCGAGAGAATCCGGGGGGGGCGTTCGCCGACGATGTCGTCGCTTTGGCACTCCTCGCCGGGCGGCGGCAGCGGGCGCCGGGCCAGGCCGGCGCGGTCGAAGAGCCGGGCGACGTCGCTCGGCCACACCTCGAAGACTTCGGCCCGGGTCTGCCCCGGCGAAGCGTGACAGCGGCGCTGCCCGGTGGAGACGTCGACCTGGAACTCGCGGTGCACGTCGCACGCCTCGATGGGCGACACCCCGGGAATCACCTGGGTCTTCGCGGTGCGAGCGCAGAAAGGGCCGGGCCGCTTGCCCGACACGGCGCACACCTCGGCCTCGGCCAGGCGCACCGGGGGCGCCCGCCTTCGGCCCTCGGCGGTGGCCAGCCGGGGCCGCAAGCCATCGACGATGTCGAAGAACAGAGGGGCGGCGGCGGTGCGGCCGACGAACGAGGGGTTCGACGCCCCGTCGAAGTTGCCGACCCACACCGCCAGGGCGTAGCGGCCGACGACACCCACCGTCCAGGCGTCGCGAAAGGCGTACGAGGTGCCGGTCTTCCAGGCGACCGGAAAAGAGTCGCGCGGCGTCGTCCACCGGTCGAGCGCCGAGCCCTGCGACAGCAGCATTCCCAGGGTCAGCTCGGCGGCCTCGGGCGAGACGAGCTGCCGCGGCCGGCCGTCGGCTTCGCCGCGCACCCGCTTCAACGGCGTCCAGCTTCCGCCCCGGGCCAGGGCGACGTAGAGCTGCACGAGCTCTTCCATCGAGACTTCGACCGCCCCCAACACGATGCCGGCGCCGTAGTACTCCTTGTCGCGCAGCCCCTTCACCTCGACCTGGCGCAACACCTCGTGCAGCCCGCGCGCGAGTTTTAGGTTCAGGTCTACCGCGGGGACGTTGCGACTCTTGACCAGCGCGTCGGTGGCCGACAGCGGCCCCAGGTACTGCGAGTCGAAGTTCTCGGGGTTGTAGGCGCCGAAGCGCATCGGCACGTCCTTCAACAGGCTCAGAGGGTGAATCAGCCCTTCGTCGAGGGCGCGGGCGTAGACGAGCGGCTTCAACGCCGAGCCGGGCGAGCGGGGCGCGACGACGCCGTCGACCTGGCCGAGAATGGCGGCGTTCGCGAAGTCCGCCGAGCCGACGTGGGCGAGCACCTCGGCGGTTTCGGTGTCGACCAGCAGCGCCGCCGCGTTGTGGATGCCGTCGCCGGCGCGCCGCTCGACGTACTGGGCCACCTTTCGCTCGAGTTGGGACTGCAGCGCCCGATCGAGGGTGAGCGTCAGCGGGCCGCCGCCGTGGCCCGCCAGCGCCCGCTCGACGGCGTGCGGGGCGAGGAACGGCAGGTCGCGCGGCGTGTGCAGGGCGAGCGGCGCGTCGAGCGCCAGCGTCTCTAGGCCTACGCCGGGGTGCTCGTGCAGGTACTGCGCGGCCAGCTTCTTTCGCGCGGCGCGCGAGCCTTCGGCCTCGAGGGCGCCGTCGGGAGCTCTGCGGGTGGGGCTCTGGGGCATCACCGCCAATGCCATGGCTTCGGGCAGCGACAGCGCGAGCGGGTCTTTGTGGAAGTAGACGAGGCTCGCCGCGCCGACGCCTTCGACGTTGCCGCCGTACGGGGCCAGGTTCAGGTATGCCTCGAGCAGCTCTTTCTTCGAGTAGCAAAGCTCGAGCTGCAACGCGCGCAGCACCTGCCACGCCTTGCCCGCGGGCGACCGCGAGTCGATGCCGAAGCGAAGCCGGGCCAGCTGCATCGTCAGCGTCGAGCCGCCTCTGCGGCCGTCGCGGAAGAGGTAGGTGTGGGCGAAGGCCTTCGCCAGCGCCACCGGGTTGACGCCGGGGTGCCGGTAGAACTGGCGGTCTTCGAAGGCGAGCGTCGAATCGACCAGCCACGGCGAAATGCCCGACAGGGGCGTGTAGACGCGAAACGTCTGGTCGGGCGCCAGGGTGAGGCGCAGCAGGTTTCCGTCACGATCGGACACCGCGCGGGAAAAGCCATACGGCTCGAGCAGTGTCGGGCGCGCCAGGCGAACGACGGCGACCGATGACGCCGCGGCCAACCCCAGCGCGACCAGCAGCTTCCGGCGCATCGGCTACTCAACCACCACGCGGGTGGACGTCGAACGCGCCTTCAGCTCGGGCGCGTACATTCCGCTCGCGAACGCCGGGGGCACGACGAACGTCCCCTTCGCTACCGCCTTGACGCGGTACTTGAGCTCGCGCACGTCGGGGTCGACGTCGCCGTAGAAGATGACGCGGTCTTCCCGGGCGTCGAGCTCGTTGGGGCGCCAGGTGGCCCCGGCGCTGACCAGCCGGTCCAGGCCCTGCGCGTCAGAGCCGCGGCTCAAGACGACTTCGAAGCCCGAGGGCAGAAGGTCGACGATGGCCAGGTTGCGCAGGTGGGTGCCGACGCCCAAGGACCGGGTGCGCAGGCGAACTGTCAGCTCGGCCCCCAGCTTGGCGCGGGTTACCTCGTGGCCTTCGCCGTCTTCGAGCGAGTGAATCAGCTCGAGCCCCTCTTTGATGGCCGTCGCCGGCGGGTCGCGATCGAAGCCGCTCTCGGTGAGGCTGTAGAAGACGATCGGCCCATCCTTGGCGGTCACCTTGAGCGCCGAGGTCGCGCCGTCGAACCGCACCTTCCCGACCAGCGCGCCCGAGAGCGCCTGCGCCTTCCATGGCCCCGGGCCGTCTTTGACCTCGACGGTGACGTGCGTGAGGCCGCCCTGGGTGGTTCCCTGTACGGCGGTGGCGTAGGCGTCGAGCGCGTAGAGGCTCCAGGCGGCGCTCAGCGAGTGCATGCCACCGTTCAGCGACTGGGCGAGCAGGCCGAGCAGCTTCGGCCCGATGGCGTCGAGCCGCGCCGGAAAGTGCTTGGCCACGAGGTACAGCACCTGCGCGCGGTAGACGTGGTCGTCGTAGAAGGCCTCGGGGTCGGCGGCCACCCTGTCCGAGAGGGTGAAGCGCTCGATGAGCTGCTGCGCGCGCTTGGGGTCGTTCGTCAGCTGGTAGGTCGCCGCCAAGTAGGCGAAGGCCACGTCGGTCGAGGCCTCGGGGCCCTGCCGCCCGAGAAACCCGGCCAGCTGCGCGGTCGGCGCGGGCATGACCACCTCGTTGCGGGCGAGGACGTAGAGCGCCTGGGCCTGCAGGCGTGCCGCCGAGAGGCTTGCCGTGGGCTGGTCGGCCAGCTTCTTCAGCCTTCCCACCGCCTTCTGACGGACGTCGTTCGGAGCCATCGCGCCGCGCTCCTTCGCCTCGGTCAGCATGAGGGTGATGTAGACGTCGAGCGGCTCGGACACGAAGCTGTTGGCCGCCCAGTAGCCGAACCCGCCCTCGTCGTTCTGGCGCGCGCGCAAGATGTTGAAGGCCCGATCGAAGGCCGCCTTCGCCTTGAGGGTGTCGTAGCCCCACTCGGGGCGCTTCATGAACACCAGGGCCGGGGCGGCGCGGCTGCTCAGCTGCTCCGAGCACAGGTGCGGGTAGCTCTCCAAGTACTCCACTGCCGCGGCGCTGATGCCGAGCGGCAACAGCGACACCGACAGCTCTCGCGTCGAGAGCGGGTCGAACAGGTGGCGCGTCGGCACGAGCTCGACCTTGCCGTCCTTGACCGAGCCGGCGCTCGTCGCGACGAGGTACGGCGAGGCGGGCCGGACGCTGACGTGGGCGGTGCGCTCGGCCTCTTGCTTTGCGCCCGAGACGAGAAACTGCAGGGTGCCGTCGCCGAGCGCGTCGGTGGCGCTGACGTCGAACGAGGCGACGGCTTCGCGCCCCTCGGCGATCGAGAGCTCCTGCGTCGGGCTGCCCTCGATGACGAACGAGGCGTTCGGCTTCAGCGTCACCGTCACCCGGGCGCTGTCGCCCGAGCCCTCGACGTTGTTGGCGATGGCCGCGGTGACGGTCAGCCGGTCCTTCGGGGACAGGAAGGTGGGCACGTTCGGCGCGATGACGAACGGGCCCCGAATGGTGGTGCTGGTGTGCGCCGCGGCCAGCGCCTCGGGCGCGGCGGCGACGGCCATGACGCGCAGCGAGCCGTTGAACGACTCGGGCACGGTGAACGAGACGGTCCGCTCGTCGGGCCCGGCCTCGAGGATGCCGGACCAGAAGACCGCCGGCGGGTCGGACTTGCGCTTGAAGGGATTCAGGTTTCGCGCGAGCGCGGCGGCGTCTTCGTCGCCCCCTTCTTGCCCGTGGCCGTGCACCAGGCGGTACTCGGGCAAGAGAAGGTCGACGATCTGCCGGGTCGAGACCTCGAGCGCTCTGCGGGCGAGGAAGAAGGCCAGCGGGTCGGGCGTCTCGTAGCGCGCCACCTGCAGAATGCCCTCGTCGACCGCGAAGAGGACCACCTTCGAGGGCCGATCGGTGCGCACCTTGAGCGCGAGCGGACGGCCCGGCCGCGACAGCCCGGCGGCGGTCAGCGTGAGATTCAGGTGCTGCGACTTCTTGAGCACCTTGAACGGCACCACGCCGTACGACAGGGGGCTGACGTAGAGCTCAGGCGAGTCGAGGCTGCGCACGAAGGCGACGTTGACGTAGCCGTTCGCCTCGAGGTCGGTCGGCACCTCGAGCGTCTGCACCGTGTTCGACGTCGTCGTCTTGAAGCTCTTGTGGGCGTAGACCCGGTCGCGCTCGACGGTGATGACTCCGGCGCCCGCGTAGGGCGCGGTGATCTGCAGCGTCATCGTCTCGCCGGGCTCGTACTCAGGCTTGTCGAGCGACACCTTCAGCTCGGCGTTGCGCTCGAGGTTCTTCGCGAGGTTCGCCTCGCCGGCGATGGTGTACGGCACCCGAAGCAGCTCGACGTCGTCGGCGTCGCGCACCGAGAGGTAAAAGGTGCCCACGTCGGCGCTGGGCAGGGCGAGGGTGGTGCCTGCTTCAGCGGCCGCGAAGGCGTCGGTCTTGCGGGTGACGTCCTTTTGCACCGATTGGTAGCGGTACGAGCCGTTCGACTCGCGGGTGAGCACCGAGACGAAGCGCTGCTCGATGAGCGCCGTCTTCAGCCCGTCGACCTTGACGCGCTTCAACAGCGGGTCGATGGCGATGATCTCGACCTTGCGCGCGACGCCCTGCTTGATGAAGTCGAGCGGCCCGTCGGCCTTGAAGCCCAAAAGGTACTTGCGCGGCGAGACGACGACCGTGGCCGCGCTCGAGACGCTGCGGCCGCCGCCGAGCTCGAGCCCCTCGGCGTAGAAGCTGACGAGGTAGGTCGCCGGCGCCCACGACGACAGGTCGATGTCGAAGGTCGCGTTGCCTTCGCCGTCGGTCTTGCCGTCCGGAAGGCGCTGCTGCTCGCTGCGCTTGGCCCGGGCCGGGTCGAAGAACTGGAAGTCGGGGTACTTCGAGAACGAGGGCGAGTAGGGCGAGAGGTTGAACGTGCCCTGGACGTCGTGGTCGGCGGCCGGAGTGCCGAAGAGGTTGCGCAGCTCGACCAGCGCCTGAAGCTTCGCGCTCGTCATCCAGCCGGCGCCGGCCCCTTCGAAGCGGGTATTCATTCGCATGCGGTCCGGCAGGAACTCCTCGACGCGAAACGGCGTCGAGCCGAGCTGGACCGTCGCCTTGTGTTCTTCGGCGACGCTGACGGTGAACGTGTAGGTGCCGGTCGCCGCGCGCTCTTCGGGGGTGAAGTCGATGCTCGACAGGCCAGTCGCGTCGAGAACCACCTTCTGGCGCTTCGCGACCAGCCCCCGCGGGTCGGTCACCTCGAGCTGCAGCGGCACGCCCTGCATCGAGCGCGACCAGTCGACGGCGCGCACGATGGTTGCCAGGTGCGCGGTCTCGCCCGGCCGGTAGAGGCCGCGGTCGGAGAAGGCGAAGGCCGTCAGCGCCGCGGCCTTGCCCTGGGTGCGAACTCCGCCGACGTCGAAGCGCGAGAAGTCGAGGGCGCGATCGGACCGGTTGAGCGGCAGGAACGACGTGTCGCCTTCGTTGCGGGCGACCAGCGCGACCGGCGTCTTCTCGGCGGTGAAGTCCTTCAAGGGGGGCAGGGTGGCCGCTCCGCTGGCGTCGGTCGCCCGGTGCAGCACGACCATGCCGTTCTTCGCGAGCACCTCGACCTGCGCTCCGGCGACGGGCAGGCCGGTTCGGAAGGACTGCACGAAGACCCAGTGGTTCTGCTGCGCGTCGACCTTGTCGATGACGCCCAGGTCGGTGAGCAGCACGAAGCGCTGGTCGGTCAGCTGCCCCCAGCCGTTCACGGCGCGCTCGCCGTAGTCGCCGCCTTCCCCCTCGCCTTCGCCTTCGCCGTGGTCGCCCCCCCCGCGGTCGACGGCCTCGTAGCCTTCGCCTGCCGCCGCGCCCGAAGGAGGGGGCCGCTCGTCCGACCGGGAGCGCTGGGTGATGGGCTGCTGGCTGACCGGGTTCCACGCCTCGACCCGGACGAAGTACAGCCCCCGCTGCTCTCCGCCCTCTTTCAGGTAGGGGGTGAAGTCGACCGCGGCGTACTGGGCGACGCGCGGGTTCGTCGCGTCGAGCGTGCGCACCTCGGTGAAGATCTCCGAGACGTTCTCCTCGGTGAAGTTGCCGTGCGGCATCGCCATGTGGGCGAAGTCGCCCTCGGTCTGGGTGACGAGGTGGTTCAGGTCCTTCGGCTGAATGCGGAACAGTCGAACCTTGAAGGCGGGCAGCCCGCGGGCGGTGACGGTGAGCTTCTTGTCTCCGCTGACGCTCAGGACCGAGCCCTCGTGGGCCAGGCGCAGCTCGCGCGGGTACTCGGGCACCGTCGCGATGACCTCGAAGGGCTTTTGCAGCACGTAGCCGCCGAAGGCCTCGACGCCGGCCTCGACCCGGACGAACAGCGAAGCGCCAGGCTTGGCGTCGAGCTTGAAGCTCTGCACCTCTCCCGATTCTCGCTCGCCCGGAATCGCCGCCAGCTTGAGCCGAGCGGACTTCTTCAGCACCTCGGGCCCGACCAGGGTCTCGTTGCCCTGCCACGAGAAGTCGCGCTGGCCTTCGCGCCCCTGAACGGCCGGAAGATCCTTCGGCAACACCCAGGCCTTCACCGCGTCAGCGAACTTCTTCTCGTTGACCTGCGAAGTGCAGGTGAAGATCAGCACCTGGTCGGGGTCGCCCTCGGCGGACCGGGCGATCGACACCTCGGCCTTGCCGACGCGGAACATGTTGCCCTTGCCGGGGACGGAGACGGTTCCCGTCAGCTCCTGGTCGAACGCGCGCCCTTCCGCCTCGGGCTTGGTGCCGGCCCGAAGGATGAGCGTCGCCACGTGGTTCTCGAGCGGCAGCGGCAGCGACTCGGAACGCACGTAGGCCTCGAACCGGAGGTCGTCGTAGGCGACCGAGACGTGGTGCGCCGTCCGCCGCGTCGGGTCGCCCTCGGGAGCGGTGGACAGCTCGACGCGCTTCTCGAACGAGGCCGCGTCCACCGGGTAGTTGAACCGGAACGAGACGACCACCTGCTTGACGGTGGGGTCGACGGGGTCCTGGTAGAACTCGTCACCGGCGAGCTCGACCGTGAGCGGCTTGGTGTCGAAGGTGAGCTCGCGGGTGACGAGCTCGACGTTCGGGCGGGAAACCAGGGACGGCTCGAGGGCGACCTTGTAGTGCTGGCCGATCGCCCAGGGTGCCTGGGGGGAGAAGGAAAGGGCGCGCTCGTTCAACCACCGCCACTCGCCGACCGCCGCCGGGCGCAGCGAGATTCCCTGAGCGACGACCTTGTTGATCTGGTCGAGCGGAGCGGCGGAGCCGCTAAACGTCACGACGAGCGGCTCGGGCTTGGGCATAGGCTCAGAGCGCAGTCGGCGGGGAGGCGGCTCGGGCGCGCGAACAGTCGCCGCCAGGCGCAGGCGGCACGGCGGAGGAGGCCGCGTGGCGTACCAGCCGTAACCGCCGACACCGATGGCGCCCACCGCCGCCAGCGCGAGCAGCGGGCGCGCCCGGCGTTTCAGCCAGGCGCCGAAGCGCTGCCCGAGGGCCACCTTCGGCGCCCCAGGGTCGCTTCGACGCCTGGCCCACTCCGGACGGTTCCAGGAAAATGTGCCGAACAGTGCGGCGAGGAAGGCGGCGACGCGGGCGCGCATGGACATGGCGCCGCATGGTGCAGGAGCCGGACCGCCGTGTCAGCCAAGAAGCAGCGCGTCGCGCCGCCCACGCAGCGGTCGCCTTTCCGCTGGGCGCGGCTGCCCGTCCGCTGGGCGCGGTTGCTTGCCCGCGGCGGCGGGTCTCTGGCCTGGGCGGTTGAGTCCCGACTTGCAGCGAGGGGAAGGGTCAGGGCCTTGCGAGCGACTGTGCCAACGATGGGCGTGCCGTGCCGAGCTTCGGACGCCGGTCGAATCGCTTCGCCGTCTCTGCACGGCGGCGGTTGGGCCGGGCGCGCTCGTGCTGCCGCCACCGCCAGGACTTCAAGGGCGGCTCGCCCGGCCGGCCGTCTGCGACGGCGCTGGCGAAATGTCGGCCACTCCGAGAAATCCTCCCTCGGACAAGACGTGCGAGTGGCCGACATATGGACAGCGGCCCGGTAGCTGAAGGCCTGCCCCCTTCCCACCGCCCGCGAATGGCTATTTGCTGTCGCACATGCCGCCCTCGCGGCGCTTCAAGTCGGGATAACCGCCGATCTTCCGCCGCCAGCGGCGTTCCGCCCTTGGCGGGGCGTGAGCACTGCTGGAACCACGAGCCGGGCGACGACATGGATCAGCGGCGCAGCGACGCCCGGGGAGCAGGCGGTCGCGCACGAGGTCTCCAGTTGGCACGCCCCGGCCAGCGCGAGGGTTTGGAGGACGACCCGCCGGAGTGGTGGGAACTGGATTCGCAGGAGGACGCTCGGGCCGCGTTTGGCTGGGCTGTGCGTGAGCTGGCGGTTGGCAGGTTGGACTCGCGCACCGGGAACGCGGTCGTGTCGGCGCTCAACGGTCTTGTCGCCAGCCTGCGAGACGCGGAGCAAGAAGAGCGGCTCCGGTCGCTCGAACGGGTGTTGAACATCAACCGATGAGGGAACCATGAAGAACAATCGCACCGGCGGCCGAGGCCGCACCTACGAGGGGTTCGTCAGCAAGCTGCCACCGCACGCCGTGACCAAGCTGGCCGCTGACCTGACCCGGAGGCTGTTCGACTCCGCGAGCGATCGCACCCGGCCAACCGGCGCGGAGCTGGGTGCCTGTGCCCGTGCTGTGGGTGCGCTCCCCCCGAAGGAGCGCGACCAGCACGCCAAGGTGCTCGGCCGCGTGAGGGACGTGCTCTTTTCCTCGGCTATCCTGCCGCCCGCGGTGGGCATGTTCGTCGCCCTGATCACCGCAAAGGTGAGCGAGGCCGCCGCGCTCACTGAAGCCAAGGTGTCGGTCGCCGCCTACCGCAGCTTGGTTGGCGTTCGCTCGCAGGCACTCCACGCGGAGGGGAACGAAGAGCTTGCGGGTGAGCACGACCAGACCCTTGCCGTACTCGACCAGCAGCTTGCTCTCCTCGCGCAACGGCTCGCATCGGCCGAGACAGATATAGCTGAACTGGTTGCCACCGACCTGACCGCCTCGACGCTCAAAGAGGCTCGCGCGCTGGAGGCCGCGCTCGGCATCGATGTCGCGCCCGCCGCGCTCGTGGAGGCGGCCGAAGCGGTACAGCACGCGCGCCACGGGTGGGAGAGCGAGATCAGTCCTCAGCTCAAACGTGTCGGCGAGCTGGTCAGCGATGTCGAGAGAAGCACCTGACCGCCTCGACCCACCCTTTGGTTTTGGGGGCACCGGTTGCCTTCTCCCGCGATGACCAGCAAGTGGTGGAGCGCCACCTTGGCCTCGGGCGGGCTGGGCCTGATATACGAAGCCGCGATGCACGCGGACACTGCGACCATCGTCCCTATGGAACTGACTGAGCACCGCCAGAGGTTTGCCTTCGTCGCCAACCCGCGTCCTCTGTTTCGCGGCACCGTTGGGGCAGTGGTCATCCTCAGCATTGGCTTCGTGTGGGCTTGGTGGAGCGGGCGAATCAAGAACGTGGACGCTGGGTACATTGGGATGGTGGTCGCCATCGTTGCTGTGGTGCCGCCGCTCATGTACTGGCTCCAGCTACGTGGCACCCGCAGATCGGCGGCCAGCCTTGGCCACGTTGAGGTCGACGACGCCGGCGTTCGATGGCAGCGTCCAGACGGGTCCATTGGCTTCAACGTTCTATGGGTCGATGTGAGCAGCGCCACAGTCGATGCGCGCAACTTCACCATCGTCTTGTTCCGGCGCGACGGGGGTCCAGCCTCGATCGTCGGCGCACTGTCGCAGCACGGCGTACCCTCTGGCGCAGTAGTTCTGGAGCGGTTTGATGAAATCGTCGAGCTTGTCTCCCTCAAGGTTCAAGCATCGCCGTTCAAGGAGTCGGTGGACCCTTCGGCCGCGAAGGTGAACGCCCACCTCCAACAGGCCGCGCGGCGAACGCTTTGGCTCGGTTTGGGCGGTTGCCTCACCGCGGTTGCTGTGTACGCGGCCAACATGGCACTTGCCGCTCGTTTGAACTGGACGCGTTGGTTGCTGCCCATGCCACTCGTCATCGGAGGCTTCAGCCTCTTGGCCCTCGTTGCCGCTGTTCGCCTTCGACGAGGCAACGCCCCGTTGTTGTCGCCGATCTACCTCCCGTCGTACCGCACGACGGTGGTGCGGTTCTTTGTCGTGGCTTCGCTGGCGAACTTCATTCTGATGGCGATCGCCAACACCATCTACCGTTGACTCATCGCGTATCGATGGACGCGCTCGGCTTCGTTCAACCGCGCAGTTTCGTGGAGGCGCGCTCGTTTCGCCTGATACGGTGCGCGTACGAGGTGGAACCGATGCGAAGCACGTCGCCGGGAGTGATGGGACCAATGGAGGCCGGGCGGAAACTTCGACCTATCGTTGGCTCCTTGAGCTTGGGGCTCGGGCTGCCCGTCCTTCTCGCCCTTGTACTCAACTACATGCGACCGGACCTGATCGCGCCCATGCTCGATCACGAGTTCGGCTACAGGCTGGTTCTCGTCGAGAAATTCCTCTGCCTTGGAGCGACAGCTCTCTACTTGGTGGCGACCCTCGCGAAGTTCAAAACGCGCACGCCCAAAGTGCTCGTCGTGATTGCAGGGGTGCTGTTCTTCACGTTGCCTGCACTGTTGGGAATCCTCTTCGGGCCAATCGTCTTCGCCTTCATGTACGGCGCCCCGCAATGAATGCCGGCAGTTCGTTCTGATTCCCTCACACATCAACGGTTCTACTTCTGGCCGTCGACCTTCGAGCTGATGCGGCCCATCGCGGTCTTTGCAGCGGGGCCGAGGTCTGAATGCTCGCCGAGCACCATCAACTCCGAGAGCGCTTCCGCGGCCTCTTTGCCCACAAGGCCGACGAGCTGGAGGGCAAGTTGACGTACCGATACCGAGCGGTTGCCATCACGTGCGGCGGCCATGAGCGCGGGAACTGCGGCAGCGCCCGCGGCCATGATCATCTGCGTGGCCGCCTCCACTTGCCCGAGCTTCCCAATCCATTTGTCGAGATCGATCTGAGTTGGTTCGAGTCGCAGGCTCCCGTTCGCGTCGAAACTGCGCTCCACCCTACGACTGAAGAACCCCTTGGGCTTGACCGCGAACTGGCGAACGATTGTCTCGCGTCCCGGACGGCGCCAGAGCGCCAGCACCGTGACTTCATCGGCCGCCGGAAGCTCCGAGGTCACAAGGTGCAGACTGAAGCGCCGGGGGATCGGCTGCTCAAAGGTCTCAATCGTCAGCAGCGTTCCGCCGCGGAATACGACCTTGGCCCTCAAGTCGACTTGTTCTGAAACCGGCGTCGTGTCGTTTGGCGGTGGCGGCCTCGGCGGCTCGGCCGCTTCACTCGCGAGGTCCGCCGCGAGGTCGACCTCGGTTTCTCGTGCGTGCTTCAGGGCCTCCTTGCCAACAAGGAAGACACCAGCCTCATGACTCCAGAAGACACCGCCACTGATTGACGCCAGAACGGCTTCAAGTCGGGATAACCGCCGATCTTCCGCCGCCAGGCAAGTAGAGAGCGCTGTCGTTGAGCGGGGGGGGGCTCGTGGAAGAGGAACGTGGCGTGACGGGGTGGCAGTCTTCGCCCT
>JAHFDQ010000470.1 GCA_023248915.1 Archangiaceae bacterium
AGGAAATGCAGTCCTCGCAGGAAGAGCTCAAGTCCGCCAACGAAGAGCTGCAGAGCGCCAACGAGGAACTGCAGAGCACCAACGAAGAACTGACCACTTCCAGGGAAGAGATGCAGTCCTTGAACGAGGAACTGCAGACGCTCAACCACGAGCTGCAGTCCAAGGTCGACGAGCTGTCGCGGACCAACAACGACATGAGGAACCTGCTCGACAGCACCGACATCGCCACCCTGTTCCTGGACGACGAGCTGAACATCCGGCGCTTCACCACCCAGATGTCGAAGCTGATCAAGCTCATCCCGGGCGACGTGGGTCGGCCCCTCACTGACCTCGCTTCGGACTTGATCTACCCCGAGCTGTGCGACGAGGCGCGCGAGGTTTTGCGAACCCTGGCCTTCAAGGAACGGCCGATCACCACCCGTGACGGCCGGTGGTTTTCGGTGCGCATCATGCCGTACCGCACCCTCGACAACCGCATCGAGGGCGTCGTCATCACCTTCATCGACATCACCGTCGCCAAGAAGCTCGAGGCGACGCTGCGCCAGGCGAACGTTCGCCCGGAGGCGAGAGAATGAAGAAGACCCAGCGCGCCCCCGCGAAAACCACGGCGCTTCGCCGTCGGGCCGAGGCGCAACTGAAGGCGAAGCTGGCCAAGTCGAAGGCCGGCAAGCCCAGAGCCCCGGACGCCCACAGGCTGGTCCACGAGCTTCAGGTTCACCAGATCGAGCTCGCGATGCAGAACGAAGAGCTCGAGCGGGCGCGGGCCGAGTCGCAAGCGGGGCTCGAACGTTACGCCGAGCTCTACGACTTCGCCCCGGTCGGCTACGTCACCCTCGACCGCGACGGGAAGGTCCGGAAGGCGAACCTCACCGGGGCTCGGCTGTTGGGGCTCGAGCGGGCCCGCCTGGTCGGGTCGCGGTTCGGGGTCCTCGTCGCCGAGGGTTCGCGCGCGGCCTTCAGCGCCTTCCTGACGAAGGTGTTCGACAGCCAGGCCAAGCAAACCTGCATCGTGCCGCTCCATACCGAGACCGGCGGGCCGCTCTGGGTGCACATCGAGGCCGCCGCCGCGGAAGACGGCCAGGAATGCCGCGCCGTTCTCCTCGACGTCACCGAGCGCCAGCGCCTCGAGGAAACCATGCGCTTTCGCGTGGCGCTGATGGACTTCGCGGCGACCCACACCCTCGAAGAGCTGATTCGGAAGACGCTGGACCAGGTCGGCGCGCTGACCGGCAGCCCGATCGGCTTCTACCACTTCGTCGAAGCCGACCAGAAGACGCTCTCGCTCCAGGCCTGGTCGACGCGGACGGTGAAGGAATTCTGCACCGCCGAGGGTCAGGGCCGGCACTACCCGATCGACCAGGCCGGCGTCTGGGCGGACGCAGTGCGCCAGCGGCGACCGGTCGTCCACAACGACTACGCCTCGTTGCCGCACCGAAAAGGGCTGCCCGACGGTCACGCCGCGGTCACCCGCGAGCTGACCGTGCCGATCATGCGCCAGGGTCGCGTGGTGGCCATCGTCGGCGTCGGCAACAAGCGTTCGGGCTACACCGACGCCGACGTCGAGATCGTCGCGTTTCTCGCCGACGTCGCCTGGGCGATCATCGACCGAAAGCGCGCCGACGAGGCGCTGCGCCGCAGCGAGCAGCTCTTTCGCAACCTCTTCGAGTCGATGGACGAGGGCTTCGCGCTCTGCGAGATGATCTACGATGGGGCCGGCCTTCCGGTCGACTTCCGCTACCTCGACGTCAACTCCGCCTTCACCCGCTTGACGGACCTGCCGGCGGACCAGGTGATTGGGCGGACCGTCCGCGAGGCCATTCCCGGCATCGAGGCCCACTGGATCGAGGCGTGCGGCCGTGTCGTGCAGACCGGGCAACCCGAGCGGATCGAGAGCTCTGCCGCGGCGCTGGGAAGGCGCTACGAGGTGCATGCCTGGCGCACCGACGTCGGCCGGTTCGCGGCGGTGTTCAGCGACGTCACCCTGCGCAAGCGGGCCGAAGAAGCCATCAAGGACAGCGAGCAGCGGTCCCGCGAGGCGGCCGAGGCGCTGCGCGAAGCCGACCGGAACAAGGACCACTTCCTGGCGATGCTCTCGCACGAGCTTCGCAACCCGCTCGCCCCCATTCGCAGCAGCCTCTTCGTCCTCGATCGGGTCGCCCCGGGAGGAGAGCAGGCCCATCGGGCCCGGTCGATCATCGACCGCCAGGTCGGCCAGTTGGCGCGGCTGATCGACGACCTGCTCGACGTGACGCGCATTTCCCGGGGCAAGGTGCGCTTGCAGCGCGAACCGCTCGACCTGCGCGAGGTGGTGCAGCACACCGCCGAAGACTACCGGCCGGCCTTCGCCGCGAGCGGGGTAACCTTGGAAGTTCAGGTTCCCGACGAGGCCGTTCCGGTCGACGGCGACTGGACTCGGCTGGCCCAGGCGGTGGGGAACCTCTTGAGCAACGCGGCGAAGTTCACGTCCCGCGGGAAGCGCACGCGCATCGCCCTCGAGCGAGACGTTCAGTCCAACGAGGCGGTCATCCGGGTGCTGGACACCGGCGCCGGCATCGCGCCGGAGGTGCTGCCGCGCCTGTTCGAGGCCTTCGTGCAGGCGGACATCACGCTCGACCGAAGCCGCAGCGGCCTCGGGCTCGGGCTGTCGCTGGTCAAGGGGCTGGTCGAGATGCACGGCGGCACGGTGTCGGCAGAGAGCGAGGGGCTCGGAAAGGGCGCCGAGTTCACCATCCGGCTGCCGCTGGGAAGCACCGCGCCGGCCCGCGTCCCCACCGGCAACACGCTGCAGGTGCGAGCGAGACGGCGGGTGCTGGTCATCGAGGACAACGTCGACGCCGCCGACAGCATGCGCGAGGCGCTCGAGCTCGACCAGCACGAGGTGGCGGTCGCCTACGACGGCCCGGAAGGCATACAGAAGGCGCGCGAGTTCAAGCCCGACGTCACGCTGTGCGACATCGGGCTGCCCGGAATGGACGGGTACGACGTGGCGCGCGCGTTCCGGGCCGACGAGGCGCTGCGCTCGACGTTCCTGGTGGCGTTGACGGGGTATGCGCAGCCCGAGGACTTGACCAAGGCCCAGTCGGCCGGCTTCGACCGGCACATCGCCAAGCCGCCGAACCTCGAGAAGCTCGAGCAGATTCTGGCGAGCGCGCCGACGGTGCATTGAGAGCGGGGCCCGCGCCCGCCCGGGCGGCCCCTCCTCCGTTCAGCCGGAGCGGAGGCGAGGGCGAAACCGTTGCGTCTCGCTCCCCAGTCGCGCAACCGCTGCGTCAAACGCCGGGGCGCGCGGCCTCGAGCAGCAGCCGGCGCTCCGCCGACGCGATCGCCCGCCGGGCCGCCGGGACGGCGTCGGGGTTCACCGAGATGGACGTGATGCCGAAGCGCACCAGGTGCTCGGCGAACTCGGGCCGGTTCGACGGAGCCTGCCCGCACAATGACGAGGTGATTCCGGCCTGCCGGCAAGCGCGAATCGTCCGGCCGACGGCGTCGAGCACCGCCGCGTCGGCTTCATCGAACAGCTCGGAGCAGATTTCCGAGTCTCGGTCCACCCCCAGCATCAACTGGGTCAAGTCATTCGACCCGATGGAAACGCCGTCGATGCCCAGCTTCGCGTACTCGGGAATCCAGAAGGGCGCAGACGGGACCTCGGCCATCACCCACTTGTGCAGCCCGCGCTGGCGCCCCAGTGGGCTTTGGTCCACCAGCTCGAGGCAGGCGGCCAATTCCCATCGCGTGCGCACGAAGGGAATCATCAGGTAGACGTTGGGCGACTCGTCGCGCACCCGGGCCAGCACCTCGAGCTCGGCCTGGAACAGCTCGGGGTCGCGCACGTAGCGGAAGCAGCCCCGGTACCCAATCATCGGGTTCTCTTCGACCGGTTCGAACTTGTCGCCGCCGGCCAGCCCGCGGAACTCGTTGGTGCGGAAGTCGTAGGTCCGATAGACGACCGGCCTCGGCGCGAACGCCCGGGCGATGCGGGCCACCGCCTCGGCCATCTTGTCGGCGAAGGCCTTCCGGCCGGCCGCGCCGGTGCCCAACAGCGCCTTCGGGTGCTGGCCGCCGAGCGCGTCGGCGATCATGAACTCGGCCCGCAGCAACCCCACCCCGTCTACCGGCTGCGCCGCCACTTCCTCGGCCTTCTCGGCGATGGCGAGGTTGACGTACAGCCGGGTGCCGAGCGCCGCTTCGGCCTCGGGCGCCAGGGCACGGGCCTCGCCGTCCGCCAGGGGAGGCAGCTTCTCGCCTCGGGCGTCGCGCGGCGAAGGCGGGCCGCCCTCGACTCCGCTCGGGCTGAACGGAGGCGCGGACGGGCCGACCGGAGCTTGGACCTTCTGGCCAGGACGAGCGCCGGGCTCGCCCACAGAGATTCTCCCCCTGGCTCCGTCCACCGTCACCCGCTCGCCGTCGCGCAGCAACTTCGTCGCGGTGCGGGTGCCCACCACGCACGGAATCCGCAGCTCGCGGCTGACGATGGCCGCGTGGCATGTCATTCCGCCCTGGTCGGTCACCAGCGCCGCCGCCCGGCGAATCGCCGGCACCCAGTCGGGCGACGTCATCGGAGCCACCAGCACCTCGCCCGAGACCAGCTTTCCGGCCTCGCTCGGCGCCCGCAGCACCCGCACCGCGCCAGAGGCGATTCCCGGCGCCGCCCCCAGCCCCGTCAAGAGCAGCTCGCCCGCCTTCTCTACCGGCGCGAGGGTGGTGATGGGCCGGCTCTGCACCAGGTAGAAGGTGCCGCCTTCTTCCGCCCATTCGATGTCCTGCGGCGACCCGTAGTGCTGCTCGACCCGCAGCCCCAGCTTGGCCAGCGCCAGCGCTTCCTCGTCGGACAGCACCCGGCGCATGGCCTCGTCTTCGTCGAGCAGGATGCGGTGCTCGCGCCCCTCCGGCCCTCGCACCACCTTGAAGTCCTTCTTGCCGACCCGCACCTCGGCCAGCCGGGGGCCCACCTTGGACAAGGCGTAGGTGTCGGGTTCGACCT
>JAHFDQ010000471.1 GCA_023248915.1 Archangiaceae bacterium
GCATGGTTGGCGGGTCCGCCACCACGCCGTCCTTGCAGGCCCGCTGCCTGGGCGGGGGCAGCGTGGTGAACTCGGCCATCATGTTCCGCCTGCCCGATTGGGTGCGCGAGCTGTGGGAACGCGAGACGGGCCTGATGCTGTTCCGTTCGGCCGACCTCGACGCCGCCTACGACCGGGTGTTCGCCCGCACCCACGTGGCGCCGACGCCCATGTCGGTGATGTCGAAGCGCAACCTCATCACCCGCGACGCGCTGGCCGCGGCCGGGCTCGAGGGCGAACCGCTGCCGCGCGCCGTGGTCGGCTGCGACGGGTGCGCCGACTGTCTGACCGGCTGCACCGGCGGCCACAAGCAGTCGATGGACCGGGCCTACCTGCCGGCGGCCGAGAAAGACGGCGCGCGCATCTTCACCTGCGCCGAGGTGGAACGGGTGCTGGTCGAGAACGGCCGGGCGGTGGGAGTCGAAGGCCGGGTGGTGGACCCGCGCGGGCTGCGCCGGCTGGCGCGCTTCCGGGTGCGGGCGCGGAACGTGGTGCTGGCCGCGGGGCCGGTGCAGACGCCGGTGTTGCTCTTGAACAGCGGCATCCACGCGAACCACACCGTGGGGGCCACCTTCTTCGCCCACGTGGGCGGCGGCATGGTGGGCATCATGGACCAGGTGGTCGAGCCGTGGCTGGGCGCGACCCAGGGCTGGGGCGCCTTCAGCAAGGTGACGCGCGGCCTCAAGTACGAGTCGCTCTGGGCCTCGCCGGCGGTGCTGATGGTCCGCTGGGGCGACGTGGGCGAGCGCTTCATGAAGCGGCTGGAGGAAGTGAAGAACGCGGTGGTGGTGGCCTTCGTCTACCGCGCCAACGTCACCGGGAAGGTCGGCCGGTTGCCGGACGGCAGCCCCGCCACGTCCATCTTCATTCCCGAGGAAGAGGCGCGCACCACGTTGCGGGGCGCGAAGGTCGCGGCCGACGCGCTCTTGAAAATCGGCGCCCGCTACGTGCACACCGGAATTCCCGGCGTGGTCGACGAGATGCGCACGCCGCGCGACACCGAGAGCCTGCTCGACCCGAAGGTGAAGGCGAAGCACCTGCAGATGACGATGAACCACATCTTCGGCTCGTGCCGGATGAGCGCCGACGCCACCGGCACCGTGGACGAACACGGGCGGGTGAAGGGGCTCGACGGGTTGTACCTCTGCGACGGCAGCATCTTCCCGAGCCCGAGCGCGGTGAACCCCCAGGCCACCATCATGGCCCTGTCCGACGTCATTAGCCGGCGGCTGGGCGAGCTGCACTGAATCGCTGGCCCTCGCCGCTTCCGTGGCCTTCCATCGACTGAGAAAAGGTGGAAGGGATAGAATCTCGAGGATATGGGGGAGGCAGCCAGACCGCCTGAGCGCCACTGGCGCGAGATGAAGTGGATGCTGGCTCGAGCTCGGTTGCTGAGCTGCCTGGGTGCTTTCGCCGCAGCGCCACCCGGGGAGGCGGCGATTGCCTTCGTCCAGCAAGTACCGCAGTTCAAAACGACCGACGGAGGTGTGGCGAAGTCGAGTCCGTTTTCGCTCAACCCTTTGGTTGGCAACACGATCGTGGTCCTTACTTGGAGCTACACGGACAACAGCCTCAGTGGCTCGACTCTGCTGTCAGCCACCGACACCTTTGGAAACACCTACACGACCCATGTCTGGGTGGCCGGGACTCATGTCTTCGGAGGAGGCCTCAATGGGTATTATGACGCCGCGATTCTGTCGGCGCAGGTCGTCAAGACTGACGCGGGCTTCATGGTCAGGGCTAAGTCGCAGGCGGGCAGCTGGCAGATCGAAGCTGTCGCGATGGAGTACTCGGTCCTAGGCTCGCTCGACCAAGTCGGTTCCGGCAGCGGAACGAGTGGCTCGCCGTCCCTGTCGATGAGCCTATCGACGGGGGTCCCGACGACGCGGGGGTGGCTGACGCGGGAGCGGCCGACGCCGGCTTCTCGGATGGAGGCCTCCACGACGGCGGCCCGGAGGTTCCCGGTTCCTCGCCCGGGGCCCTGGAATACAGCGCGTTGGGCTGTGGGTGCTCGCAGTCCGGTCTTGCAGGCGCGCTGCTCGTGGCGCTCCTGCTCTGGGTTCGCAGGTCGCGCGCGAAGCCGCACGCGGTGGTCAGCTCAAGATAGCCATCAGCCTCCCGGTCAGCCTGTACAAGGCCGTCGAGAAAGCGCCTGCAAGGCGAGGAGAGGACCGGAGCGAATTCTCCCGAGGGGCGGTGGGCGCGGTTCTGGGCTCTCGGCCGAAGGGCTCGCCGGATGGCGGAGTCGCACGCGAAGCTGCCGCACATTCCGCGGTGCGTGAGCTGCTTCGCTTCGCGGGCACTCTATCGACCGCTGACGCGGCCGAGATGAGCCAACCAATCGAGGACGGGTGTGAGCGTGTCGACGCGAGCGAGGGGTAGCTTCCTGCTCGACACCAACGTCGTCATCGCCCTGCTCTCGGGCGACAGGCGCGCAAGGAATCATCTGATCGGCGTGGCCCGGGCGGCGATTTCGCTGCCCGCGGTTGTTTCCGGTCCCACGCCCGAGGACCCGGCCTACCTCAATCTTTCAGGCTCGTTCAAGCCCCTCGGCGATCCCCTCGAGGCGGCCGACGAACTCTAGCAACTCCCGATGAGCGCGCGACCAGACGGGGCCGGCTTGCTCTAAGAGAGGCAGAACGCGCTCCGCCTCGAGATCGAAGAGATACAGGTTCCGGAAGCGGTGCCGGAATGCCAGAAACGATTCGAGGTTCCGCACGGTCTCGGCAGACACTACGGGTGGCCGCACGCTCGGCAGGTCGAGCGACATGTCCTCCAGCAGGGTGCGGTGCCAGGAGGGCCCGGTCGGGACACCGCCCATGACGGCGGCCACCCGCGCAAAAGCCTTCTCCGCGCCGGTATAGAACGTGTCCAGGAGGGCCGCGGCCGCGTAGAGCCCGAGCTTCGACCCGCCTGCCTTCACGGCCCGTCGCGCCTCGTCCATCTCGCCGACAGTTCGGTCGACGTTGACTCCTTCGGCGCGCAGCTCACCCGCGAGGCGGCGCAACGTGTCCGGCCGAGGCTCAGCCATAGAGCGGCTCGCCCTCGGCAGCTGCCCTCTCGCGCACCAGCGGACGCGCACGTTCAACCGGCACCAGGTCCACCCGGGTCGGGGCCAAGATTCGGTCGGCCACCGCCTGGGCATCGAAGAAGCGCGCGGGGGCAATGCCCTGAACCAGAAGATCCACATCGCTGTCCGGCGTCGCCTCGTCGCGGGCGAGACTTCCGAACAACACGATCCGGGTTGCACCGAACTCGTCGACCAAGCGGCGGACGACCAAGGGCAATTGTTCTCGAATGGTTCGGCGGTGGTCTGCTGCACGACGAGCCGCAACCTCTGCCCTGCGGCGAAGCCCCTGCACATAGCCTGCAAGCTCGGGATTGGACCCTGTGGGCCGCGCCAACATGCGGCCAGGGTAGTGCGGTACCTGCCTCGCGCGCCAGGAGTGAATCAGGAGGCCGACGCGGGGCCAGTCGTGCTCAGGTTTCTAGGTGCCGACCGCGGCCAGAATAATCCGCGCGCACGCTTCGGCATCTGAGGCCGCGTCATGGTGCCGGAGCGGAATTCGCAGGTGCCGGCAGACATCAGGCAGCGTCGTGGGCCGGAGGCCCCAGGTCGTTCGCGCGAGTCGCATGCTGCACTCGAATGGCTTCGCCGGCATCGGCAGCCTCGCGCTCTCGCAGCAGGCACGCAGCACCGAGCGATCGAATGAGGCGTTATGCGCCGCTATGAATTCGCAGTCATCGAGAAGCGGCGCCAGGGTGGGCCACGCTTCCGAGAAGGTTGGCGCGTCGGAAACGTCCGCCCAGGTGATTCCATGGATGGCGGTGAAGACGAACTGGCGCCGGGGCGGACGGATGAGTTGCTGGCGCCGCTCCGTGATTTGTCCGGCCTCTACGCGGACCAGGGCGACGGCGCAGGCGCTGTCGCGCTGGTAATCGGCGGTCTCGAAGTCGATGGCGACGAAGCGGTCGGGCAGCCGCCCGGCGCCGGTACGAACGCTGTTCTCGCGAACTCTCACCTGAGGGGCCCGTTTCCTGGCGAAATCGGCCCGAACATCGCGCAAACTGAGGCGCATGTCTGGTCCCCTGTTCCGCTACTTCGTTCGCGACCACGCCCGGCTCGAAGGGCTCCTCCGGAAGTCGGTCGAGAAGCCGGGGGAAGTCGACCGGGCGACGTTCGACCTCTTCCGGCAGGGGCTGCTGACGCACCTGGCGGTCGAAGAGAAGGTGCTGATGAAGGCCGCCCGGGCCGCCAACGGGGGCAAGCCTGTGGGCGCCGACGTTCGGCTCGGGCTCGAGCACGCCGCCATCGCGGCGCTGCTCGTCGTGACTCCGAACCGTGAGCGGGTGGCGCAGCTGCGAGAGATACTCGACAGTCACCATCACTTCGAGGAAGACCCTGGGGGCCTCTACGACCAGTGCCAGCGGCTCCTCGACGGCAAGACAGACGAACTGCTCGAGCTGGCGCTGAAGTATCCGCAGCCCAGGGCCGCGGCCTACCGTGACACCCCAGCGGCGCTCCGCCACGTCGAGGTCTCATTGGCCGCGCTCCATCGCCCCGCCTGACGCCCCAGGGGCGCGCTTGGGAAACCCTGCGCGGCTTTGAGGTATGGTCGCCCGCCTCACCTACTGCCAGACGAGGTTCGCGCATGCCCCGAGTTCGACGAACCGACGTACCCGCGACGCCGGCCCGCCCGGCCGTCCCCTCGACTCCCGCGACTCCGGGCGGCGTCCCGTCCCCCGGCGGCGTGCGCAACGTCGTCTCGGACTTCGTCGACACCCCGGGCCGGCCCGCCCGCACCGGCGCGGGGGCGGTGCAGCTTGACCCGGCCGGGTCGCTCTTCCTGTCCGCCTCGGGCCGCTTCGTCTCTCGCGCCGGCCAGGAGAAGCCGGCCACCGTCGTCGAGGAAGGCGAGGCGCTGTTCCGG
>JAHFDQ010000106.1:0-5367 GCA_023248915.1 Archangiaceae bacterium
GTTCTGCCGCCCCCGGTGGCGACGCGGGGGGGTGCCCGATCGACGTCGCGCGGCGGATTCGCGTCGACCGCCTCGACGCGAAGGGGGCCGAGGTTCGGGCCACGCTGCCCGCGGGGCGCAGGGTCGACCTGGCGGGCGTCGACCTGACCTGGACGGTGCGCCACGGCGTCGCCGAGTTCCAGCTCGACGCGCGGCGCGGGTCGGCCTCGACGGAAGGGCGCGAGCTGCTCTTGACCCGCCTGATGGTCGAAGGCGGCTTCGACCCCGACGAAGAGAGCCTCGAGCTCAACCGGGCCGAGCTGGCGATGGACGAGGCGACGCTCACCCTGGGCGGCAAGATTGACTCGCTGTGCAACCCGACACTTTCGCTGAGCGGCCAGGTCTTCGTCCCGGCTTCGACCCTGGCCCGCGCCGTGGGGGCCCGCGAGAAGGTCGCCGGCCACCTCTGGGCGCGCGTCTCGGTGTCGGGGAAGGGCGCGGCCATGCTGGCCCAGGCGGACGCCGTGGGCAGCGAACTGGCCTATGGCAACTACGCGCCCGGCGATCTCACGGCTCGGCTCGCCTACGGCGCGGGCGAGCTCACCCTCGTCGACCTGACCGCCCCCGCCGGAACCGGCACGGTCCACGCGAGCGGCTCGTTGAAGTTGAACCGCACCCTGCCGCTCAAGCTGAAGGTCGACACCGACCAGGCGCAGTTCGGCAGCGTGATGGCGAAGGCGGGCCTTCCCGGGGCCTGGGTGGACTTCCCCGGAACCCTCAAGGCCTCGGTCGGAGGGACGTTGGCCCCCACCGTGTCGCTGGCGGGAGACGCCGAGCTGAAGACCGGCCGCTTCCTGTTGACGAACCACGCCTTCGACGCCCCTCGGCCTTCCGCCGGCGACGATGTGCTGCTGACGTTCGGGGCGGCCCGCACCACCTTCAAGCTCGCGGTGCGGTCCGACCGCGTCGAGTTCAAGGACGTGGACATCGAGGTTGCCCCCGGTGGCACGCGCGTGCAGGGCGACACCACGCTCTACTTCGACCCGTCCAAGGGGCTGGTGATTCGGGGGCACGGCGAGGGGGTCGACCTGGCGGACTTCGGCCACATCGCCGGGCTGAAGTGGTCGGGCCACGGAACGGCCACCTTCGACGTCGAGGGGCCCTACGCCGCTGTCTGGGTCGACTCGAGGGTGGCGCTTCGCGACTTCAACTTCTGGGGCTTTGGACTGGGGGTGGCGGAAGGCAAGGTCACCTACCGGGACCGCACCTTGGCCTTCCCGGGAATCAGCGGCCAGAAAGGCAGGACGCCGTACTTCGGCCAGGGCTCGCTCCACTGGGTGGAAGGCGGCGAGCTCATGACGAAGGGCGACGTACAGCTCGCCCACGGGCAGAGCTCGGACCTGGTCGATGTCCTCTTGGGGTTGCACCCGTCCATCGAAGTGTTTCAGGACACGGTGGGCGGGCAGTTCTCGGGGTCGGCGCACCTCGAGGGGCCGGCCGCGCGCTTCGGGGGCACGGTGGCGCTCGACTTCACCGACACCACGTACTACGGCCGTCGGATGGGCGCCGGGCGCACGCTCTTGCGCTTCGTCGACGGCGCGTCGATGGAGCTCGAGCGCACCGAGCTGCGCGGCCCGCTGGGCGTCACCAGCCTCGAGGGCACCTGGGCCTTCTCGGGGCCCCTCGACTACCGTTTCAGCTTCGCGCACGTTCCCATGGCCGAGCTGGTGGGCGCCGAGCGCGCCCGAGCGCTGGGGGCCGAGGGCGAGCTCGAGCTCGTCGGCAAGGTCGAAGGCGACACCACCACGCCGGTGGTGACTGGGTACCTCACCTCGCCCAAGGTGCGCTTCGCGGGAAAGGACCTGGGGCCGGCGCACCTCGAGGCGCACGGGCTGGGCCGCGACCTACAGGTCTGGGGCCGGCCCTTCGACGAGGCCCGCGCGACAGTGAAGCTGAAGCTGCGCGAACCCTGGCCCTTCGACGGCTCGGTCTCGGTGGCGCTGCCCGAGATCCGCCCGCTCCTGCCGCAAGGGGCGATCAGCCAGGGGCTGTCGGGCGCGCTCTCGGGCGCGGTGTCGGCGACCGGCAACTTCCGGGACGCGGCGGCGCTGAAGGCGACCGCGAAGGTCGACCGGCTGACCCTGTCGCGGGGCGACTTCAGCGGAGCCAACGACGGCCCCATCGTGCTCGGCTACGAGAAGGGCCGGCTGGGCGTCGAAGCCTTCGGGTTCAAGGGGCCGAACACCGAGCTGACCGCGGCCGGGTGGTACGGCCCGCGCGACCTCGAGCTGTCGATGCGCGGCGCCTTCGACATGCGGCTGCTCGAGTCGTTCATGCCGACCCTCGAGCGCACCGCCGGCCGGGTCGAGGTGCAGGCGACCGCGAGCGGGCCGGTGGAGAAGCCCTCGCTGGTGGGCCTGGCCGAGGTCAAGGACGTGAAGCTGTCGGTGCGCGACCAGCCGGTGTCGGTGCGGGGCCTGTCGGGGCGGGTCGAGTTCTCCGAAGCCCGGGTGCTGGTGCAGGACGTCTTCGGCATCTTGAACGACGGCCGGGTGTCGGTGCGCGGCGACATGCGCCTCGCCGACTTCGCGCTTCAGCGCCTGGAGCTTTCTATGGGGCTCGAGGAGGTCTCGGTGCGCCCCATCGACAACCTGCCGCTCACCGCCAGCGGCGAGCTGTTGCTGGCGGGGAGCCCCGACGCGCTGCAACTGTCGGGGGGCATCGACATCGTCAAGCTGCGCTACGAGCAGCCCATCGAGCTCGCGGCCCTCTTGAAGGACGTGCGGCAGGGGCGCCTGGGCGCGAGCGTCGAGAAGCCGAAGGAATGGCTGCACTTCGACGTCGACGTGGCTGCCAGCGGAGACGTCCGCGTCGACAACAACCTCGCCAAGGCCAAGCTGGGCGGCAAGCTGAAGCTCACCGGCACCAACCTGAGGCCCGGGCTGGTCGGCACCATCGAGGCGGCCGAGGGCAGCCAGGCCTTCTACCGGGGCAACCAGTTCGCCATCACCAAGGGCGAGCTGCAGTTCAAGGACCGCGATCGCATCGACGCCCTCGTCGACTTGAACGCGCAGACGCAGGTCCGCGAGTTCCTGGTGACCTTGAAGGCGTTCGGGCGGCTGTCCGACCCGAAGGTGCTCTTGGCGTCCGAGCCGGCGCTCACCGAAGGCGACATTCTCTCGCTGCTCACCCTGGGAGTGACGTCCCGCGACCGGCTCGTCTCGTCGCAGGCGGGCGCGGGCCTCGCCGCCGAGGCGCTCATCTCGGCGGTGGGGCTGGATAAGCAGGTGCAGCGCTTCTTGCCGAAGAACGCGCTCTTGCGCGACCTGTCCTTCCACCTGTCGACCACCTACAACGAGGCGAGCGGCCTGGTCGAACCGACGGCCCAGCTCGAGTCGAAGTTATTCACCGACCGGCTGAAGCTGGGCATGACGCAGCCGGTCTCAGGTCGGGGCACCCGGGCCCAGGCCGAGTACCAGTTCAGCGACCGGTTCTCGGCCCGGGCGCAGTGGGACAACGAGAACCAGGACTACTCGTTCGGCAACCCGGGGCTCGACCTCAAGCTGCGGTGGGAGTGGGAGTGAGGCGGGGGGTCGTCGCGGTGATGCTTCTCGGCGCAGTCGCCGGCGCAGAGGGCCCGCCCCCGCCTGACGCCGCGCCCGTCGTGATGGCGGTCGAGTTGCAACTGCCGGCCAAGTCGAACCCGGGGTTGTTGGCCGACGCGCCCGAGCTGATGGCGCTGCGCAAGGGCCAGCGGCTGTCCCGCCGCGCGGTGCGGCGTTCGATCGAGCGGCTGTTCGCGACCGGCCGGTTCGCCGACGTGGTGGCGCGGGCGGTCGACGTGCCGGGAGGAACCCGGGTGGTGTTCGAGCTCACCCCCAAGCAGCGCATCGTCGCGGTGAGCTTCGTGGGCAACACCGTCCTGTCCGCCGCCGAGGCGCTCGCCGCGGCCCAGCTCGAGCATGACGCCGAGTATTACCCCGAGCGCATCGACGAGGCCGTCTCGGCCATCACCGAGGTCTACCGGCGCCGGGGCTACGAGAAGGTGAAAAGCCGGGCCGAGCTGAAAGAGGCAGGCGCAGGCCTCGAGCTGGTGTTTCACGTCGAAGAGGGGCATCCCACCTGGGTGGCCGGCCTGTCGGTCGCCGGCAGCCCGGGGCTGCCCCCTGGACAGCTCGAGGCGCTGCTCGGCGTGCGGGTGGGCGAAGTCCTCGACCTGGACAGGTTGGACGCCGGGCTCGAGCGGCTTCGGGCCGAGCTCCGGGCGCGCGCCTTCTACCGGGCCCGGGTGTACGAGCCGGTGACGGTGCGCACCGACCGGGGCGCGGTGGTGGCGGTGCCGGTGTCCGCTGGCCCGCGCTACGAGCTGCACGTGCACGGCAACCGCAGCTTCTCGGACGAGGTGCTCCTGGGAGTGGCCGCTTATGACGGCGCCGAGACGCTCGACCGGGCGCTCGAGGGACGGCTGGCCCAGCGCGTCGCCGGCTACTACCGCCACAAGGGCTTCGCCGACGCCCGGGTCGAGGCGCGCGAGAAGGTCAGCCCGAACGGCCAGAGGGCGGTGCTGGCCTTCGACGTCGAGGAAGGCCGCCCGCTCAAGGTGACGGAGATCTCCTTCGCCGGCAACCGCGAGCTGAAGACGGCCGAGCTGCGCGGCATGTTGATCGACCGGGTGCTTGCCGGCGAACCCACGCCGGTGGGCGACATTCACCCGAACGACGACCCGATGAAGCTCGAGGGGCGGACGCGGCCGGGCATTCACGCCGACCCCCCCGCGCCAGACCCGGCCACCGTCTTCGTCGAGGGCGCCTACCTCGAGGCCGCCGACGGCATGACCGCGGCCTACCGCGAGCGCGGCTACCTGTCGGCGAAGGTGTCGCTGGCGGCGGTGGACGTGGACGTCGAGGCCAGGCAGGCGCGGGCGCAATTCCAGGTGGACGAAGGCGCGCGCGCGGTGGTTCGCGAGGTCACGCTGCGCGCGGCTCCCCCCGGGTTCGGCCCGAGGGACGCCAGCCCGCTCGAGGTCGGGGGCGCCTTCAGCTACTCGGCCCTCGAACAGGCGCGCCTGGGGCTGACGCGGTCGCTGGGGCGCAAGGGCTTTCTGTTCGCGCGGGTCGAACCGCAGGCGGTGGTCTCGCAAGATGGCGCCTGGGTGCGCGTCGAGCTTCAGGTGCAGCCGGGGCCTCAGGTCCGGGTGGGCAAGGTGCTGATTCAGGGGCTGCAGCGCACCGTCCTGCGGGTGGTTCGGGCGAGCGTGAAGGTTCACGAAGGTGAAGTCCTCGACCCCGAGAACCTGTTCGAGACTCAGCGCGACCTGGTGCTGCTCGGCATCTTCAAGTCGGTTGCGGTGCGACTGCTCGCGCCCGAGACGGTCGAGCCCCAGAAGGA
>JAHFDQ010000106.1:5377-13207 GCA_023248915.1 Archangiaceae bacterium
GCCAAGAATCTCGGGAGAGATCGGCGGGGGTTACTTCCTGGCCGAGGGGCCGCGCCTCGTGCTCGACGCCGTCTACCCCAACCTCGGCGGGCTGGCGGTCAACACCTCGGCGCGCGCGAAGATTTACTACGTCGGTTGGAGCGCCCCGTACCTGACGGCCGACCACCCGAGCGACCTGCAGGGACTCGAGCTCTTCGGCGGGCGAGGCAACCTCTCGGCCCAGAATCGCGGGCTGTTGCCCTTCAACATCGGCTCGCGCGTCGATCTGATCGCCGAGCGCGTGCATCGGCCGTTCTACCGCTTCACCCGCTTCGCCGCCGTGCCGGGCCTCGACTGGTCAAAGCCCCTGCCGCTGCCGGTGATCGACTGGGCGCAACTGAAGCTGTCCCTGTCGCTCCAGTACGAGATCGAGCACGACCGCGTCGGGTCCGTGCCGGGCGTCGGACAACTGCTGCCCACGCTGGCCCGTGCCGACGAGGAGAACCTGCGCTTTCCAGTCGGGGCGTTCAGCTTGCACACGCTGCGGCTCGGCACGACGCTCGACCTGCGCGACGACGCGGCCAACCCGCACCGGGGGGCGCTGCTCGCGCTGTCCGGCGAGCGCACCTGGGACCTGTACACCACCTTGGTGGACGAAAAGGGCAACCCGCGCCCCATCCAGACCCTGAAGGTGTGGGGCACGCTGACCGGCTACCTGCCGCTGACGCACTCCTGGGTGCTGGCCGTGTCGGCCCGCGGGGGGAAAATCTTCTCGCTCGACCCCGACTCGGTGACCATCGCCCCGAAGCGCTTCTACCTCGGCGGCGCCTCGAGCATGCGCGGCTTCCGCGAAGACGGGCTGATACCCGCCGATCGGCGCGGCGAGCTGGCGCAGGAAGTGGCTTCGTGCCGCGCGCTGGCAAACCCTGCCGGGTGCACCCCCGCGGCGCAGACGCTGGTGGCGGGCGGCGAAGTCCCGTCGGAAGGAGGCGAGGTGTTCACCCTGGGCAAGGCCGAGCTGCGCTTTCCGGCCTTCGGCACCTTCGACCTGGGCCTCTTCCTGGAAGCGGGAAACCTCTGGCTGTCGCAGCAGCGCGTCGACCTGACCAGCCTGCGCTACGTCGCCGGAGCGGGCGTGCGCTACACCACCCCCATCGGCCCGCTGGCGCTCGACGTAGGGGCGAACCTGTTTCCCGACCCGGCGGTGAACGAGCCCACCTTCAACCTGCACTTCAACATCGGCCTGTTCTAGGCGCCGTGGCCCCTTCCCCGACGCTCACCGCGCTGTTGCAGGCCGCCGTCGCCGCCTACGGGCTCGCCTGGGCGTTGGCGGCGCTCGGCAACCGGTGGGCGAGGGCGCCGCTCGCCGCGGGGTTGGCCCTGCAGTTGGCCTGGACGGTGTGGCGCGGGTGCGCCATCGGCTTCTTCCCGCTGACGAACAAGGCCGAGTCGTTCTCGGCCGGGGCGTTCGCCCTGGCGCTGGTGGCGTTGGTCGCCTGGAACCCCGCCCGGCCCTTCGCCCTCACCCAGCTGTCGCTCGCGGTGGCCGCGGGGGTGACGGCGGCGCTCTTCCCGCAGCAGCTCGACTTCGCGACGCCGCTGCTCCGCACCGTCTGGTACCCGCTGCACGTGCCCATCAGCTTCCTGGCGGTCTCGACCTGGGTGGCGGCGGCGGCAGCGGGGGTTTGCTGGTGGGCCGACCGCGACCGGGCCTGGCTGGCGCGCGTCGACCGCTTCGCGCTCTGGGGTTTCGGGCTCTGGTCGGCGTCGATGGTGTGCGGAGGCGTGTGGGGCGTGCTCGCCTGGGGCGCCTACTTCATGTGGGACCCGAAGATCATCTGGTCGGTAATTCTCTGGTTCCACTACGCCTCGTTCGTGCACTTGCGGCTGACGCCTTCCTTGCAGGCCCGACCCTGGGTGAGGCCCGCCCTGGCCCTGGCCGGAGTGGCGTGGGTGCTGGTGGCCACCGTCGGGACCTCGTTCTTCTTCGGCCGGTCGAGCCATGCCTTCTGAGCCCGAACCGCGCGCCGCTACCCGGAGCGGCCGGTTCGCCTGGCTCAGGTCGGAGGGGCTGGGGCTCCTGTGCGGCCAGGCGACGGTGCTGCTCCTCGGGGTGGGTTCGCTGGTGCTGGCCAGGACGCGCGACGGAGCGTCGGCAGAAGTGGCGATGGACGACCTGACAGCCTTCTTCCGCGTCCCCTCGCCTTGGCATGCCTGGCTGTACCTGCTGGTGCCGGTGCTGGGGCTGTACGCGCTGAACACCCTCTTGTGCACCTGGGACTCGGTGCTCGCCAAGTGGCGCCGGGGGGTGCGCGAGCTGTCGGCGTACGCTCCGGCGCTCATCCACCTGTCATTCCTGCTCGCGCTCTTCGCGCATGGAGTAGGCGGGCTCTGGAACCGCGAAGGAGCCACCTTGGCGATTGGCCCAGTCTGGCAACCGCTCGCCGACGGCCGGCAGGTTCGCCTGGCCGAGGCCAGGCTCGAGCCGTTGCCAAACAGCCAACTGAAATCGGTCGAGGCGCGGCTCGAGCTGCGCGACGCGGCGGGCCGCATCGTCGAGGAGAGGCTCGGCTACAACCAGCCCGTGTCCTCGGGCGGGGGCGCCCGGCTGTTGCTCTTGTCCAAGGTGGACAGAGCGGCGACCGGGGCCCGCTTCGCGTCCGGCAGCGAACGCTGCGTCGCGGCGGAAGGCGCGCCGTGCAGCATTGCCGGCCTTCGGGTAGAGCTGACCGGCCTGTACGAGTCGGGCCACTGGGGCCAAGTGCCGATGGCCGTCGTCCATGTCGCTTCGGCCGACGGGCTCGACGACGGGTTCCACCTGCTCGAGGGGCAGGAACGGCGGTTGCCGGGCCGAGCGCCGCTGCGCTTCGAGAGGCTCGAGGTCTCGACGGTGGTGGTGGCGCGCTCGCGCACCGCTCCCGGCAATCCGTGGGCGCTCGGGTCCGCGGCGTTGCTCGTCGCGGGCCTGGCGCTGATGGGCCGGCGGTGGGTGAGGTTGGCCTGAAGCATTGGCCCTGACCGAGCCGCCGGCTCAACGGTAAAGAGCAATTGGCGTTGTCCCTGTGGCGGGGAACGCCGAGTGCTGGCTTTCATCCCGCAGCCCCGCGCCGCCCAGGAGGCGCTGCGGTGCCTCGGGTTGCCGTCTACCTCTGCGCCCGTGTCTCCGGCTCGCTGGCCGTCACAGGACGAACTCGACCTTCCTCGTGACTGGTATGGACGGACCGGTCAAGAACTCCTCCCACGCATCGTGAGTTGGCTCGTATCGTTCAGTCGGTCGCCCGAGACAGCGAGAGAGGTCGTTTCGACGATTGATCAGACTGGTATCCGCGGGTTGGTTGCCGCATGACCTGTCTTTCGTCGGGCGGAACCTGTCAACGCGAATGAGACAGCGCGGTTCAATGTTTAGGCTCGTTCGTTCACGCTCCCTTCCGGATTCGCCGGCTTGTTGATCCACGTCGCCGTGGGTGGCGGCGGTGGCGCGGGGACGCCCAGCACAAAGCGCTCGGGATAGGCCTGGTGAGCGGCCAGGAGAATCCTGGCGCGCTCAGCGACCCGGCGATCTCCGCCGCAGGGACAGCGCAGAATTTCGACGGCGAATGTCCGGGCCAGGAGGTTCGCCCAGGGCAAGCGGTAGGGTGAGGGTGCCTTCTTGCGGGGCCGGCTGGCAGTGCCTTGGGCGCGGCGGCGCCTCGACGGTGGGGGCGGGCACCACCCGTTTGCGCCACTGGGTGCCGGACGCGAAGACTCCGAAGTACCTGGTTTGGTGCCACCGCCGTGGCGGGGCAGCTCGTCACCGTGGGCTGAGACGGCCGCAGCGACCACCTCGGCCTTCTGCTCAGCGCTGAGCCCCGACAACCGCACCAACAGGACGCCAGCGGTGGCTTGCCCCAGGCGAAAGACCAGCTCACCGAAATCCGTGTCAGCCGTTATCAGTACCGCTTTCCGCTGGGTGCTCAGCTCAAGGACCTGGGCGTCGGCGACACCAGGGGAGTACTCGGCGATGGCCACGACCGAATGTCCGTCTCGGCGCAAACGCTCGATAATCGGCCGGTCAACGCTCTCGTCCGCGACGAAGGTCACGTGGGGGACGGGTGCAGCGGGTAAACAACATCGGCGCGCAAGGCTCGCGCCGCGAACGCCAGGGCCGCCCGAATCGACGCTTCGCTGAGATGGGGATGGGCCTCGAGTATCTGGCCGACCGATTCCCCAGCAGCCAGCTTCTCGAGGATGAGCTCCACTGTGATTCGCGTCCCCGCGACCAGCGGCTTGCCCATCATGATGTCCGGGTCTGAAACGATGGCGGCTTCCGTCACGGCGCAACCTCCAGCCATCAGTCTAGCTGCTCCCGGCCGCTGGTGCTCACCGCCACGGAACGGCAAGGAGCAATTGAGGCCTCATTCGACGAAGGCGGACGAACGTCGAACGTCGAAGGTCTGCCAGGGCCGCCCATGCGGGGCCAGTTTCCCAGCTGCGACCACACTCGTTCGGCCCGACGCTAGGGGAGCCCGGTGTTGGTAGCGGAGGAGGAGCGCGCCGCGCTACGCGGCGTCGTCGAGGTAGGGCGGGTCGATGCCGCCGTAGTCGCGGGGCAGGTCGAGCTCCTCCTGCGACCAGCAACTGGGTGGAGAGACGACGGCCGAGGCGGACGGCAAGCCCAGTCGGCGCAGCGCCTCTTGGGCGGCTCGCGGGTCGGGCAGGAACGCCAACACCCGGCGTTCTCCGCCGCAGGGACAGCGCAGAATTTCGACGGCGACTGAGATACTCGGTGAGACTCGAGACTCCGGGGGGCCCGAATGAGAGCGAAATGGGTGATGGTGGGCGTGGCCCTGGCGGCGGGGTGCCGCGAGTGCGGGTCGCCCTTGCGGACTCTGGCCCCGGCGAGACTGGCTGTGGACGTGACGTCGCTCGAGTTTTCGGCGACCTTCGTCGGCGACTCTTCGAAGCGGACGGTGCACGTGAGCAACGGGGGACAGGTGAGCGCCGCACTCGACGTGGCCACCGACGCCCCCTTCGCTTCGACGCCGGGCACGCTGAGTGTTGCAGGGGGAGCGACCGAGAATGTCTCGGTGGAGTTCTCGCCGACGGCGCCGGGTGCCGCCGCCGGCACTTTGACCCTGGGCGCTCTGCTCGTGGAGTTGCGAGGAGAGGGGCTGGCGGTGCCGGAGTGCCGCGCGGACAATCCCTGCGCGCAGTCCGCCTTCGACCTGTCAGCGTCGGCCTGTGTCGAGACGCCACTTCCGGAAGGGGCGCCGTGCGGTGGCGCCTGTTTCCTCGCGGCGCAGTGCCAGGCCGGCCTGTGCGTGGGGCAGGCCAAGAGCTGTGACGACGGCAACGCCTGCACGACGGACGGTTGCGGGGACGACGGTTGCTCTCACTGGCCGGTGACTTGCCCCCAGCCGGCCAGCCCGTGCCGGGTGCCCACCTGTGACGCGACGACAGGGTGCCACGACGAGGTGGGTCCTGACGGCACACTGTGCGGACCCGACCTCTGCACCGCCACGACAGCGGACGTGTGCATCAACGGCAGTTGCGTACAGCGGACCCGGCCGGCCAGCGGGCGTTGCGTGAATACGTGGATGTCCGCGTACCTGCTGGACTCGTCGGGCTTCGCGCTTGCGTACGACTCGGCGAGGAAGCGCGTCGTCCTCTTCGGCGGTGTCGATCCTCGCGGCCAGCTCTCCTCCGAAACCTGGGAGTGGGACGGGACGGCATGGGCGCAGCGGACGCCGGCGACCTCTCCGCCCGCGCGCACCTATCATGCAATGGCCTACGACGCCGCCCGGCAGCGCGTGGTTCTCGTCGGCGGGCTTGGCGGCTCGGGCCCCACGTCGGATATCTGGGAATGGGACGGGACGACGTGGGTGAAGCGATCAGCTGCGACACAACCGCCAAGGCGATTCTCCCATGCGATGGCCTACGACGCGGCACGGCAGCGCACCATCCTGTTCGGGGGCCTCGACCTTCTCTCCACGGTCTTGTCGGATACCTGGGAGTGGGACGGGACGGCGTGGGCGCTGTGCGCGCCGCCGGCGGTTCCGCACGGCCGGTACGGGCACGGCATGGCGTACGACACAGCGCGGGAGCGCGTCGTCCTCTTCGGAGGCTCGGACGATCCGGCGTTGGTGAGCGCATTCGACGACACCTGGGAGTGGGACGGCAAGACGTGGATTCAGCGGCTGCCGCAGTCGTCACCTCCAGGTGGGGCCGCCTCCCTTGCGTACGACGCCGCCCGTCACTTCGTCGTCCTCTTCGGCCGCGAAACGCCCCAGTCGCTCGTCGCTGGCGTTACCTGGGAATGGGATGGGACGGCCTGGTTGAAGCCGGCGCCCTTGGACTCCCCGACTGGGCGGTACGACCATGCCCTGGCCTACGATGCCGCCCGGCAACGCGTCGTCCTTCACGGAGGAACCGACGCCAGCTTGGAACCGTTGTACGACACCTGGGAGTGGGACGGGGCGGCGTGGTTGCAACGCATCGCCCTGCCTGTTCCGGCGATTCGATGGGGGCAGGCCGTGACGTACGACGCCTCCCGGCACCGCGTCGTCCTCTTCGGCGGCTCGATGGGACTGACTCGCTTTTCGGACACCTGGGAGTGGGATGGAACGACGTGGACGTCGAAGTCACCTGCGGTGGCTCCGCCCGGGCGCAGCGACCACGCGCTTGCGTTCGATGACGCTCGCCAGCGCGTGGTCCTGTTCGGCGGAACGAGCGGAAGTGGCCTGCTCACCGACACATGGGAATGGGACGGCACCACGTGGACAGACCTGACGCCGGGGATATCGCCGCCTGGTTGGGAGACGACCGCGCTGGCCTACGACGCTGCCCACCAGCGCGTCGTCCTCTTCGGTGGCATCGGCAGGAATTCGAGTCCGGCCTCGGAGACTTGGGTGTGGGACGGGACGACCTGGGCGCGACAGACGCCCGCGACGTCCCCGCCAGCAAGGACCGATCATGCCATGGCGTACGACGCGGCCCGGCAGCGCGTTCTTCTGTTCGGAGGGTGGGGCGGCGGCGGCATCCTGCGGGACACCTGGGAATGGGACGGGACGACGTGGATGCCCCAGACGCCCGCGACGTCTCCTCCAGGGACCCATCTTCACGCCATGACTTTCGACACCAGCCGGCAGCTCGTCCTCCTCTACGGGGGTGAGGGCCCCGGCCAATCGTCAGCCCAGACGTGGGACTGGGACGGGGCGACGTGGACGCAGGAAACAACGGGGCTGTCTCCGCCGGCCGGGAGCGCCACCTCCAGCTTGACCTACGACGCCGACCACCAGCGTGCCGTCTTCTACAGTGGTTACGGGGTCTGGCAGCTTCTTCCTTGAAGCCTTCAATGAAGGCCGACAGGCCCTTCGACGGCGATGGCCAGACGGGGAAGGGCAGCCCCGACTGCGCGGCCTCGAGTTGCATGCCCGCCAGGGCGCCGGTGGGAAACGCTTCCTCGAGCAGTCCTCGGCGCCGGGCCATCGCCAGCGTCTTCTTCAGCACGCCGGTGCGCTCGGGACAAACGGGCCGGCGGTGGGTGCGGTTGGCTTCGGCCCCGCTCTATGAGTCGTTCGCCAGGGCGTAGCGGGTGCCGAGCAGCACGACTGCTCCGCCCACGAGGACGGGCAGGGCGTTCACCGCGATGGCCGTGCCGAGGCTGAAAGTCTGGCCGATCCAGCCGATGGCGGCAGGCGAGGCGGCGTCGCCGAGCAGGTGGATGAAGAGGATGTTGATGCCCACCGCGAAGGCCCGGAATGTCGGCGAGACCGCGTTGACGACGGCGGCGCTGAACGGGCCGTTGTTCAGGAACAGCGCGAACAGCGCGAGGAACAGCGCCAGGAAGAGCAGGGCGGGCGAGCGCGCGAA
>JAHFDQ010000472.1 GCA_023248915.1 Archangiaceae bacterium
GTGAAGCCGATGACCGGCATCAACAGCTCGGCCTGCACGAACGGGTGCGACGCGTCGACCTCGGCGAACAACAGGCGCGTCCCGGCGGGGACTTTCAGGCCCGCCGCCTCGGCGATCTTCACCGCGTCGCGCCCCACCCAGTCCTTCGCCGGGTGGCCGTCGTCCACCACCAGCTTCTCCAGCCGGTTGATGGCCGGGCCGGTCACCTCGAAGGCCCCGTTCTCGACCATGTGGCGCTTGAGCGCATCGGCTATTTCCGCGACCGCGAAGACTTCCTTCTCGACGATGCAGACGATGTTGTTGTCCAGCGAGGCGCCGTTGACGATGTCGCGGGCGGCCTTCTCGACGTGGGCGGTCTCGTCCACCACCGCCGGCGGGTTGCCCGGCCCGGCGGCGATCGCCCGCTTGCCGCTGTTCATCGCCGCGCGCACCACCGCGGGGCCGCCCGTCACCACCAACAGGCGCACCGCCTTGTGCTTCATCAGTGCCTGGGCCGAGTCGATGGTCGGTTCGGCCATGCAGGCCAAGAGGTTTTCCGGCCCGCCCGAGCCGACGATGGCCTCGTTCAACAGCCGCACGAAGTGGGTGGACACCTTCTTGGCGCTGGGGTGGACGTTGAAGACGACCGAGTTGCCGCCCGCCACCATGCCGATGCCGTTGCAGATGATGGTCTCGGTCGGGTTGGTGGTCGGCGTGATGGCGCCGATGACGCCGAAGGGCGCCCGCTCGAGAATCGTCAGGCCGTGGTCGCCCGAAAAGGCCGTGGGCCGCAAGATCTCGGTGCCGGGCGTCTTGTTCGCGCACAGCAGGTTCTTCTGGATCTTGTCCTTGACGTTGCCGAGCTTGGTCTCGTCGACCGCCATGCGGGAAAGCTCTTCGACGTGGCGGCGCGTCGTTTCGCGCATCGCCTCGATTACCCGGTCGCGGGTCTCGACCGGCGTCTTGTCCCACACCTCTTGGGCGGCCGCGGCGGCCGAGGTGGCCGAGTCGAGGTCGTCGAAAATTCCGCCGCCCCGCGCCCGACCCATGGCCGGCGCGCGCGCGGGCGACCCCGGCGTCCCCGAGACGAAGGGGTTGGTGCCGTACCGCCGCTCGGAACCGGTGCGGTCGTCCCGGTGGCCCGCCGGCGGCAGGGCAGGGGCCGGCGCAGGCTGCGGCAGGTCGCCCAGCTCGCGCGAGAGCTTCCGCACCACCTGGTCGACGATCGCGTTCAGCTCGGTTTCTTTGAGGGACATTCGCCGTCGCCCGTCAGCTCAGCCCCACGCGCACCGGGCGCGGCGGCACGGCCCCCTCGTAATAGATGCTGGCCGCCAGCTTGTCGTACACGACGAGCACGCGGTCGCTCTCGGTCGCCTTGGCGTTGGCCTCTGCGATCAGCTTCTCGAGATGGGCGGGGCTGCCCGCCTTGGCCTTTAAGACGAGTACCGGCATGGGCGTCAGTCCTTCACGTACTTCAGTGCGCCGCCGACCTCGATCTGGTCGACGATGGCCATGATGGTCGCGTCCACCGGGCGGTCGCGGGTCGCCACCGTCTGCCGCGCCGAAGAACCGGAAGCGTAGAGCACCACCTCGCCCACGCCGGCTCCCACCGCGTCGACCGCCACCACCAGCGTCGACGTCGGCTTGTTCTCCAAGTCCTGCCCCCGAACGAGCAGGAACTTGAGCCCCTCGAGCTCCTGCTCCTTGCGGGTGGAGACGACCGTCCCCACCACCTTGCCGATGATCATCGGGCGGCCTCGCTAAGGCTTGCCGCTCTCGGCCTTCGCGGCCTCGAGCCTGCCCAGCGGCAACACCAGGTCGATGTTCGGGTGCGGCCTCGGAATCACGTGCACCGACACGAGCTCGCCCACCCGTTCGGCGCCGCGGGCACCGGCCTCGGTCGCCGCCTTCACCGCCGCGACGTCGCCGCGCACCACGGCGGTCACGTACCCGCCGCCGATCTTCTCGTAGCCGACGAAGTCGACCTTCGCGGCCTTCACCATGGCGTCGGCCGCCTCGACCATCCCCACGAACCCCTTCGTCTCGATCATGCCAAGCGCTTCAGCCATCGCCGTCCACCCTCTGTGTCGCGTGCAGCGTGTGAATTAGTACTGCTTGGAAACCTGGTCCTTGCCCTTCACCGACTTGATCGCCTCGATGGCCGCGCTGGCCGCGGCGTCGATCTCGGCCTCGGAACCGCACATGTACAACCGCCCGAAGGCGCCGAACGTCATCACGTCCACCAGGCGCACGTTGGCGGCCTTCTCGGCCTCGTTCGCCGCCAGCGCCGCGTAGGCCGCCGGCTCGGTCTCGAGAATGAAGAGCGACTGGCCCGGTTCGATCATCGACCCGAAGCGGATCTTGTCGAGGATCATCGCGTGCATCGGTTCGATGGCGCGGATGATGGTGTTCGACACGATGCGCGGCTTGTGGCGGTCGTCCTCGGCCACGCCCATGTGCGCGAGGATGGCGTCGCCCGCGCTGCGGACCTCGCCCTTGTCCTCGCTGTGCACTTCCAGCATGCCGTAGGCGCGTTCGACCACCAGCGTCGCCGGCTGCACCTTCGTCTGCTTCAGGGCGACGTCGATGACCCCGTGAATTGCCATGCCCGGGGCGATCTCGACGAACAGCGAGGCCACGAACGGCACGGGGAAGTAGCCCCGGCACGTCGTGCACAGGTGGGCGGCGAGCTGCGGCTGCAGCGAGTCCAGGAACACATACGCGCGGAGCGACGTGGCCAAGCCGGAGGTCCCCTTTCGACGGCCGGGCTCCTATAGACGACTGAACTGTCGATTGACAAGCATTCCGTGGAACGGCTCGGCCGGGCTCGACTGCTTTACCCGGGCCCCACCGGTCTGCTAGCGCTCGGCGGCGTGAGCGTCTTTCTCGCCGCGGGAGCCGCCGGGGCCTACGTGGTGGGCGTCGTCGGCCTGCACCGGCTGAACGTCCGGCGCCTGCGCCGCGCCTCGGGGGGCTTCCCGCCGCTGGCCTGGGTCGACTGGGACGCCCTCTTCGCGGGCCTGTTGCCAGCGCCTTCCGGTCCCGGAGAGGCCGGGGGCCCGGCGGTGCACGGCGGCGGGCCTTCGCCCTCGCTGCTCACGGGGACGCACGGCCCCGGCGTCCTATCCCGGCTGGGCATGCTCCGCGCCGTGGCGGCCGGTCAGCCGGTGGAAGAGGGCGCCCTGGCCGCCTCCGGCTTCTCGGGTGGCCAGGCCCGGTGGCTGCGGACCCTGTCCTTGCTCGGCGCGCGCCCCGACGAGGCGCTCGAGCGACTGCTCGCCGCCGACGTGGGGTCTGCCGCCGAGCTGTACGTGCGCGAACGGCTGCTGCTGCTCCACCGCACCCACTCCTTCAACCTCGAGCTGTCGGTGTTCTCTACCAAGCGCCGCTTGACGCTCGGGCTGCAGCGGTTCGGCGAGGCCCCCACGCTCTACTTCGTGCGGGCGATGGCGTCAGCGCTGATCGGGTTCAACCGCGCCGCCATCGACGACTTGGCGCGCGCCGTCTACTTCAGCCGCCAGGCGCCGTTCTACCTGCGGGCGGTGGCCGCGACGCCCTACATCGAAGAAGCGCGCCCGGCGCTCGCGAAGCAGTGCCGTCTCGCGCTTGTCCCCAAGGTCGAGGTGGGGTGAAGTCAGGGGCCGGCCAGGCCGATGAGCGAGCCCATCACCAGCTACATCGCCCGCTACGCCGAGGACCCCAAGGGGTTGGCGCGCGCCCTGAAGTACCCGGTGCTCCTGTACGAGCCCGCCGAAGAGGAAGACACCGAGCGCAGCATCTCGCAGCGCCGGTTCAGGACTTTGAGCGGGGTGGGCAGCCCGGAAGCGCGCGCGGGGATTCCGGTCGTCCTGCGAGTCCGAAAGGAAAAGGACAACGCCTTTCGCCGGGGCGTCACCCTGGGCCGTACCTCGAACAACGACATCATCATCGACGACGCGTCGGTGTCGCGGTTTCACGCCTGGTTCCAAGCCGACGAGGCCGGGCGCTGGACGGTCGCCGACGCCTCGTCGAAGAACGGCACCCGGGTCTCGGGCACCCGCCTGAAGCCCAAGCGGCCCGCGCCGCTGGCGCCGGACGTCCGGCTGCGCTTCGGGAAGGTCGAGGTCACCTTCTTGGCGCCGGAAGCGTTTCTCAAGCTGCTGGCGGCCCGCGCCTCGCGCTGAAAAACGTGCCTTGCGTGGTTGCGCGGGTGCCGAATAAGTTGTCCCGCGTCATCAGGTCCCCCTTCACGCGTTCGAGAGCCCGCGTTTGTCCCTGACCACCACCTCCTACGGTTGCACCGACGTCGGTCGCAAGCGCCAGCACAACGAAGACGCGATGCTGGTGGACCAGGCGCTCGGCCTCTACATCGTGGCCGACGGCATGGGCGGGCACGCGGCGGGCGAGGTCGCCAGCGCCCGCGCCACCGAGGTCGTCAAGCAGCACGTCACCGCCAACCGCAACATCTTGAAGGACCTGGCGAAGGACGCCAGCCAGGCCAACCGCGCCGCCGCGGCGTCGATGGTCGAGGTCGCCGTGCAGCGGGCGTGCGCCGACATCTACAAGATGGCGGCGGCCGACCAGACCAAGCGCGGCATGGGCACCACCTTCGTGTGCCTGGCCCTGGCCGGGGCCCGGGGGGTGATCGGCCACGTGGGCGACAGCCGCGTCTACCTGGTGCGGAACGGCCAGTGCCACCGCTTGACCGAGGACCACACGCTGGTCGCCGCGCAGATCAAGGCCGGCACGCTGTCCAAGGACCAGGCGGCCGTCTCGCAGTACCGCAACGTCATCACCCGCGCGGTCGGCATTCAGGAATCGGTGCAGGTCGACACGCTGATCGTCGACCTCTTGCCCGGCGACATCTTCATGCTGTGCTCGGACGGGTTGCACGGCTACCTGCCCGACGAAGAGGTGGCGCCCCTGGTCGCGGCGGTGCCGGCGGCCGAGCTGGCGAAGCGGTTCATCGCGCTGGCCAACGAACGGGGCGGCAAGGACAACATCACC
>JAHFDQ010000473.1 GCA_023248915.1 Archangiaceae bacterium
AAGGTGCAGGCCCTCACCTTGAAGCAGCTCGCGCGACGCACGGGGCTGTCGGTGTCGCTGTTGTCGCAGATAGAGCGGGCCGAGTCGTCGGCGTCGATCTCGTCGCTGTACAAGATCGCCGCGGCGCTACAGCTGAGGATGGGCACGCTCTTCGGCGACGCGTAGCGAACGAGGCTACTTGCCTCGAAATTCGGGCGGGCGCTTGTCCAGGAAGGCGGCCAGCCCTTCCTGCACGTCTTCGCTGTTGAAGGCCTTCCGCCGAAGGGCGTCGAGCTCGGCGCGTTCGGCCTTGCCCAGCCTCGACGCCGACAGCAGCCGGAACGAGCGCTTCATGCCGCTCACCGCGAGGGGCGCCGCCGCCGCCAGTTCGGTGCACAGCGCCACCGCGTGGCTCTCGGACTGGCGCTCGGCCTCGTTCCACACCTCGTCGAGCAGCCCCCAGGCAAGGGCCGTCGCCGCCGGAACTCTTCGCGCGGTCAAGAACATCAGCTTGGCCTTTGCCACCCCGACCAGGTTCGCCAGCCGCCACAGCCCCTCTGGCGAGTACACGACTCCCAGCTTCGCGGGCGGCATGCACAGGACGGCGGCCGTCGAACCCACCCGAAAGTCGCAGGCGCAGGCCAATTCGCAGCCCGCGCCGATCGCCGGCCCGCGCACCAGCGCCACGCTCGGCGCGGGGTGGTCGGCCAGGGCCCGGAAGACGTCGAAGATGTGCTCGTCGGGCAAGGCCCCCTTGGGCGCCGCCGGCCCGAGGGCGGACAAGTCATAGCCTGCGCAGAACGCCGGCCCCTCGCCCTGCACCAGGAGGACGCGGACCTGGGCCGACCCCTTCGGGGCGACCGCCTTCGCCAAGTCGGCGAGCATCTCGTCGTCGAGCGCGTTGCGCTTCTGCGGGTTGTCGAGCGTGATGACCCGCAGCCCGCCGTCGCGGTCTTCGACCCGGATTCTGGGCGCCATCGGTCAGCCGATCACGACGAGGACGTCGCCCTCGTTGACGGCCTGCGTTTCCCGGCAACGGATTTCCCGCACCATGCCGCCCTCGGGAGCCTCGACCGGCATCTCCATCTTCATCGACTCGAGGATGACCAGCGTGTCTCCGGCGGAAACCGCCACGCCGATCTTGCACTCGATCTTCCAGACCGTCCCGGTGATGTGAGCCGCCACGTCCGCCATAAGCTATGGGCCTCCTGGTTTCGCGTGTTGGTCGAGGAACCGCGTGTCGAGCCTACCTTCCCGGAAGGCCGGGTCGCGCATGATTCGCAGGTGCAGCGGCAAGTTCGTCTTGATGCCCTCGATGACGAACGACTCGAGCGCCCCTTCCGCACGAGAGATGGCTTCGACGCGCGTGGCTCCAGAGACGATCAGCTTGGCGATCATGGGATCATAGTTGGGGGTGACGACCGACCCCTCTTCGTAGCCGGCGTCCAACCGAACTCCCGGCCCGGTCGGTGGCCGAAACACCTTCAGGGTGCCCGGCGAGGGGAAGAACTTCACCGGGTCTTCGGCGTAGACCCGCATTTCGAGGGCAGCTCCGGCGCGGCGGACCGACTCTTGCGGCACGTCGAGCCGTTCGCCGGCCGCGATGCGAAGCTGCCAGCCGATGAGGTCGACGCCGGTGGTGAGCTCGGTCACCGGGTGCTCGACCTGCAGCCGAGCGTTCATCTCGATGAAGTAGAAAGCGCCGTCCGAGTAGAGGAACTCGACCGTGCCGGCGTTGGCGTACCCGAAGGCCTTGGCCGCCGCGACCGCCGCGGTGAACATCTTCTGTCGCAGGGCTTCGTGAGCCCCGCCGGCGAACAAGGGCGCTGGCGCCTCTTCCACCACCTTCTGGTGCCGGCGCTGAATCGAGCACTCGCGCTCGAGGCAATGGATGAGGTGGCCGTGGTGGTCTCCCAGCACCTGCACCTCGATGTGGCGCGGCGCCGGAAAGTACTTCTCCAGGTACAGCCCTTCCCGACCGAAGGCGGCCTTCGCCCGGTCGGTGCACTGGCGGAACGCCTTCTCGAGCTCGGCGGCGTCCTTCGCCGGGGCCATGCCGATGCCGCCACCACCGCCCGCGGCCTTGCACAGGACCGGGTAGCCGATGGCCTCGGCCTCGCGCAACGCGGTCGCCACGTCCGAGACGACGCCCGCCGTGCCAGGCACCACCGGCACTCCCGCCGCCGCGACCAACGCCCGGGCGCGGCTCTTGTCCTTCATCCGTTCCATCGCCTCGGGGGGAGGCCCGACGAAAGCGAGGCCAGCGTTGGTGCAGGCACGCGCGAACGAGGCCGACTCGGACAGGAAGCCGTAGCCGGGGTGCACCGCGTCGGCGCCCGTCTTCTTGGCGGCGGCCAGCACCGCTTCGGCGTTCAGGTAGCTGTCCTTCGCCGGCGCCGGCCCCAGGCGAACCGCTTCGTCCGCCTCGCGCACGAAGGGCAGCTTCTCGTCGGCGTCGGAGTAGACGGCCACCGTCTTGACGCCCATGCCTCGGGCGACGACGCCGATGCGCCGGGCGATCTCTCCGCGGTTGGCGATGAGCAGCTTTCGGAACATCGGAAGGCCGCGGACGGTAGCCGCCGGAGTTCGGGCTGACAAGCGGACGTTGCCGTGGGGGCCGTTGCCACCGCGAAAGCCGTGACGTAGGTTGCCGTTCGTGGCGAAACGCGCGGCCGGCCATTCCACGGTATCAGCGACGGCCCCCGGGGCCGCCGTCGTCAGCCTCGCCGAGTTCCGGTCAGGACGCCGCCTGTCGACCTACCGCCGGAAGATCGCGGCGGTGCTCGACTCGAACCGGAAGGCCATCGGCCGGCTGTACACCAGCGGTGCGCTGTTCTCGCGGCAGGGCACCCGCGCCGGGCGCGACCTGTTGCTCGCGCACCAGCACCTGTTGAAGGTCGTCTCGCTCTTGAACCGGCTGGGCGACGGCGGCGTGGTTCCGGCGCCGAGGCGGCCCGAAGAGATCAACGCCGTGTACCGCGAGCTCGACGTCTTGCTCGAACGGACCGGCGAATTGACTCACCGCACCGGCCACTACCTGGCCCGGCTGCAGGGCGACGAGCGTTAGCCGTACCCGATGACCAGGCGAGCAGACGGGACAACGGCCCGTTCGCGACCGCCATCGGGCCCGAGAGAATGACTCCGCCGAACACCATCACCGCCGTCAGGGTGATGGGCGAGACCCGGATGAAGCCTTCGGGCCGTGCGCGAGAGCCTGGCCATCTTCCTGGCCGAGTCGGCCGACCGAGGCGGGCAGCCGCGCTTCGTCGAGAAGGACTTCACCGGCTACCTCGATCGCGGCGTGTCCGAGACCGCTTCCTCGGCGCACTCCTCGGGTGCCTGCGCGCCCGGGCCCGGGAGCAGGGCTTCGCCGGGTAACCCGGCGCCGTCTGCTTGGAACGGCGCTTCCCGAGCGCATTGCAGCTCAACCACGTGCACTTCGACGGCGTCTTCGCCCGCGCCAGGCTGCGCCGCCACGTCGTCCCCCGCCTAGCCGCGAACGACTTCCGAGGCCGCCCCGAGGAAGCCACGCCTTGAGTGGGTCGCCTGAACAGGCCACATCCCGGTCGCCGCACTCGGACGCGGCGCCGGGCAACGCCTCACCCGGTCGTCTTGACGCGAACGCAGGCAGCGGGGATGAAGCCCTTGCTCTTCGTGGCAGAGGGACTTGTGATGGCGGCCACGTCCAGCACCGGCACGCCGAAGGGAGCCGTCACCATGGCCAGCTTCGCGGGAAGTCCCGCGCAAGGCGACGACCAGACGTTGACCCTGCGCCCCCTGTGCATCGATGGCGCGCGCGCGATCGATGGTCTCAAGCTGGTCGAGACCGCGGGGCAGCCCACCATGCTCTACTCGACGCAGGCCGAGACTCAGGACCGGCGCTACGAACTCGTGATTCGCGCCGCGCCAATCGCCGACCTCACTCGCGCGACCGAGGTCGCTCGCATCGGACGGATGCTGCCGCCGCCGCCGCAGTGGGACGCCCAGCCGGTCGGCGACCGGTACGAAATCGTGTACGAAATGGCGGGCGGAGCCGTCAACGCAATCCTCTTTCAGGACACGCAGGGGAATACGAGGCGAGTGTCGGGCGAACATCCCTTTGAGAGCTTCACTCGACCACATTTCGTCCGCGTCAGTACTAATGGCGCCGCCGTGTCGAATGTCGGTGCGGTCGCCGACCTCAAGAAGGTGGTCGTGTTTCCGCGTGGTACGAAACAACCGGTGAAGTACGCAGCGGTCGCCGACGGCGTCGACGGCATTGTCGGCGGAACGACCGACCACTGGGTCGTGGCGAAGAGGGTCATGAGCGGAGCCACGCTGTACGACACGCTTCCTGGACGGCTCACGCTGTCGCGTGTCGGGGACACCGACACCCACGGCGCCACTGTTCCGGACCTCCTCGCCTTCGAGCTGGATGCCGCGCCGTTAGCGAACGACGTTGTCGTCTTCGCGACGAGCAAGCCGGCGCTTCTGCTCGTCGGCCGGAGGCCAGACCGACCATTTCGCCTCGCCGCCCAGGACCGGAGCTGGCTGCTGGCGCTGGCGCGTCCAACGATTCTGGTCACCGCACAATCTGTCCACGTGGCAGCAATCGTGAATCCGGGCGGCGAGCAAGCGGTCCTTCTCTACGGATCGGTGCCGATCGGCGCGCTCGCGCAGTGACGAGATCGGGTGGGACGATGAAGACCGCAAATCACAGCATTACCGCGCTGGAGAGACCGCTCCTGCGCGGGGCGGGGAGTGCGGCTGCTCCCAAGTTTTCGGGGGCTTTTACCGCATGGCCACTCGTAGAGCACTTGTTGTCTCCATATCGTATCACAGTAAAGACACCTGAAAAGCGAAACCGGGGGGCACCCGCCTAGAGCGCCGATCAGGTACACGGGCCAATAAAGTCGATCGGTTGGGCAGCCGATCGACCCGACCCACGCACCTGTGATCAGGTTCCCCTCGGACTCTTTCCCGAGAGGTGACTCATGAA
>JAHFDQ010000107.1 GCA_023248915.1 Archangiaceae bacterium
CAAGGCTCGGTACCGGAGCCACGTTGCTCCTGTGGCGTTTTCCCAGGCGGGACTGAAGGGGCGCCTCACGGCGGCCTCGCACCCGCTGGTCGGTGACAGCTTCACTTCGCACATGCGGCGGCAGTTCTACCACGCCGTTCGAATCGAGCCACCGCGCCCGGGTGACTCTGGTAGAAGCCGGGGTTCCAGTGGCCAAGAAGAAGTTCATCGCGATCGCCGGCAACATCGGCGCCGGGAAGACCGAACTGACCACCTTCCTGTGCAAGCGGTACGGGCTGACGCCCTTCTTCGAACCCAACGACCAGAACCCCTACCTGGAAGACTTCTACCGGGACATGAAGATCTGGGCCTTCCGCTCGCAGATCTTCTTCCTCACCCACAAGTTCCGCCTGCACCGGAAGCTCGAACAGGTGCCCGGCACGGCGCTGCAGGACCGTACCATCTACGAAGACGCCGAGATCTTCGCGAAGAACCTGCACCGCCAGCGCTTCATCGACAAGCGCGACTTCGGCACCTACTGGGAACTGTACCAGTCGGTGAGCGCGGCCCTGCAGCCGCCCGACCTGATGATCTACCTGCAGTGCCCGGTGCGGACGCTGAAGCAGCGCATCCGCCTGCGCGGCCGGGTGATGGAACGCGAGCTGCCGACTTCGTACCTGTCGCGGCTGTCCGCGCTCTACGAGGAATGGTTCAATGGGTACAAGCTGTCGCCGGTGCTGGTGCTTCCGACCGACAAGCTCGATTATCTGACCGACCTCGTAGACCGAGTGGACCTCTTCCGCCAGATAGAGCGCCATCTGTGAAGGAGGTCTACATCCTCGCGGCGGGCGACCCGCGCCCGGTCGACCTCGAGGTGATGCGCGAGGCCTTCGAGTCGGAAGAGGTGGCCTTCGTCGTGGGCGAGGACGGGTGCCTGTTCTCGGTTCGGGCCGACGAGACCCGCATCGACGTGAGGTTCGAGACGCGCGACGCCGGGCTGGGCTGGACGCCCGACCTGTTGACCGGCAGCGAGGCCTGCCACGCGGCCCTGAAGAAGGCGCGGGGCTTCTACCGGGTGTCGTTCGAGCCCGGGGTGCCGCAGGCGTCGGTGGCTGTGTTCGAGGCGCTCTGGTGCGTTCGGTCGATCATGGAGCACGTCGAGGCCGTGCTGGTCGACGTCACCGCCTACAAGGTGCACGACTCCGACGACGTCACCGAGATCACCGAGCTGGACTTCGACATTCGCGACCACATCAACCTGCACGCGGTCGAGGCCGCCGAGACCGACACCCCCTTGTGGGTGCACTCGCACGGAATGGAGAAGTTCGGCACGCGCGACGTCGAGGTCTTCCACCTGGGCGAAGCCGACCTGATGCCGGCGGAAACCTTTCTCCACGAGCTGTGCACCGACCTGGCCTTCGGGCAGGGGCCGGCCGAGCGCGCCCAAGTCGAGACCAGCGCCGGGGCGACCTTTACGCTGCTGCCGTCCGAAGAGGGCCGGCTGAACCTGTTCGGCATCTCGTCCGACACCTTCGACGGGCACGAGGGGCGCTTCTGGACCATCGTCTCGGGCGACGGCCGCCACAGCGTCGCCGAGCTCTTGCGCCCTTACCGGGACCGGTTTCACAAGGAATCGGCCGAGGAATCCGAGGCCCTGGGGAAACTGACCCAAGAGCTGATGCCGGCGTTCAAGGCCCGCTTCCAGCGCAAGGGGCTGATGGAACCCCTGACCTTCCTGGTGCGGGCTCCATTCGAGTCGCACCCGGGAAAAGAGATGGTCGAAGAGAAGCTGTGGGTCGAGGTGCTGACCTGGGACGGCGAGGCGATCGTCGGCAAGCTGGTCGACGGCGGGCAGCAGACGACCGAGTGGCGCAAGGGGGCCGAGGTCGAGATCGAGCAAGAGATGGTCAACGCCCTCGCGGTGGGCCGGGAAGGCCGGTCGCTCGACCCCGAAGAGCTCCGCCAGCTCTTGCTCGCCGAACGGCCGATGTAGCGCTGGACCACCCGGCGGCGCGCTGTAATGCTGCCGGCCCGGTGCCTGCTCTGCTCTTGCTCACCGGTCCGTCGGCCGGGCTTCGACGCGAAATCCTCGGCGAGGTGACGCTCGGGCGGTCGCCGTCCTGCGAGATTCCGCTCGAGGACAGCAAGGTTTCCCGCCGCCACGCCAAGGTGGTGTTCACCGACGGCCAGGCGCGCATCACCGACCTGGGGTCGCGCAACGGCACCATCGTCAACGGCGAGCGCATCGAAGGCGAGGCGATTCTGCTGCCGGGCGACCGGGTGCAGGTGGGCGACTCGACGGTGCTGTACCAGCCTCCGGCGAAGGCGTCGCTGGCCGACCGCGAGGCCGGCGAGGCCCACAGCGTGCCGGTCGAGGAAATGCTGCCGGCCCTGGGCCCCGAGGCGGCGATGTACGGCGCGGGCGTGGCGCTGTTGTCCGCCACCAGCGAGGCGATGGTGCTGCGCCGCGCGGCGGAAGAGCTGGGCCGCTGCGTCAACGCCGAGGTGTCGGCGGCGCTGCTCGGCGGCGCCGAGGGGCTGCTCACCGCGGTGGTGCTCGGCGCCGACGCTGTCGAGGTGCCCCGAAACCTGATGAAGGCGGCGCTCGAGCGCAAGGAAACGGCCCGGGCGGGCGGCCTGTTGTGCGCGCCCCTGGCGGCGTCGGGGGGGCTGCCCTTCGGGGTGCTCTACGCCGAACGGCCCGAGGCCTTCGGGGAAGAGCACCAGAAGATCGCCGGGTCGCTGGGGCGGCTCGCCGGCGAGGCCTTCGCCTCGGTGCGCGCCCGGGCCGAGCCCGAGGCGGCGCAGGTGGCGCTGGTGGGCAGCTCGCGGCCCTTCCGGAAGGCGCTCGAGCAGGCGCGGCGCGCGGCGGCGGGGGCCGACCCGGTGGTGCTGTACGGAGAGCGCGGGTCGGGCAAGGCGCTGATGGCGCGCTACATCCACACCCGGTCGGCGCGGGCGCTGGGGCCGCTGGTAGTGGTCGACTGCCAGGCCAGCCCGGTGACGGCCGAGGAAGAGCTCTTCGGGCGGTCGAGCGCGCCGGGCGTGCCGCCCTTGGCGTCGGCGCTGCTTCGGGCAGACGCCGGCACGCTGGTGCTGAAGCAGGTCGAAGCCCTGCCGCGCGGCGTCGGGGCGAGGCTGGCGCGGCTGATCGCGCGGCGGCTGGCGCCGTCCCGACGGGGCGGGGAAGAACCGGTGGACGTGCGGCTCATCTGCACCACCGTGGCGCCGCCGGCGCTGCTCGCGGCCAAGGGCGACCTCGACGAAGAGCTGGCCCGGGTGGGGACGGGCGTGGAGATCGAGCTGCCGCCGCTCTGTGAACGGCGCGCCGACGTGCCAGCCCTGTTCGAGGCCTTCGCCGCCCGCGTCGCCCGGCCGCAGCGCCGCGAAGCGCCGACCCTGTCGCCCGAGGCGCGGCGGCTGTTGGTGGACTACGCCTGGCCGGGCAATGTGCAGGAGCTCAGGCTGGTGGCCGAGCGGCTGGCGCTGCTCTACGCCGGCCTCGAGGTCTCGGCGCTGCAGCTTCCGCCCGAGGTGCACGAGGGGGCGGCCACTCCCAAGGCGCAGACGCTGGCCACCCGCGTCGCCCGGCTCGAGCGCGACGCCATCGCCGAGGCCTTGCGCGAGGCCGGCGGAAAGAAGATCAAGGCGGCCGCCCTGCTTGGCATCAGCCGGCCCACGCTCGACAAGAAGATCGACGACTACCAGCTGGCGGTGGAGAAGGTGAAGAAGCCGTGACGCGGTTCGAGGTCGCCCGCGAGGTGGCCCGGGCGCTCGAACGGCGGCGGCCGGTGGTTGCGCTCGAGACCTCGGTAGTGGCCCAGGGGCTGCCCTGGCCGCACAACCTGACCTCGGCGCTCGAGTGCGCGGACGCGATCCGTTCGGCGGGCGCGGTGCCGGCGGCGGTGGGGGTCATCGACGGCGCTGTCCACGTCGGGCTCGACGAGCGGCTGTTGCTGCGCCTCGCGAGAGAGCCGTCGGCCTCCGAGGGCCGCGCGGACCACCGGCTCATGAAGCTGGGGTCGAGCGATCTCGCTCCGGCGCTGGCGGCAGGGCGGACCGGGGGCACCACCGTGAGCGCGACCTCTGAGCTCGCCGCGCGGCTCGGCGTGCGCGTGTTCGCGACGGGTGGCATCGGCGGAGTGCACCGCGGCTTCGCCGAGCACCTCGACGTCTCACAAGACCTGGGCGCCATCGCCCGCTTCCCGGTCGCGGTGGTGTGCGCGGGCGCGAAGTCGGTGCTCGACTTGCCGGCGACGCTCGAGCTACTCGAGGCGCTGGCGGTGCCCGTCGTCGGGGTCGGCACGTCCGAGCTGCCGGGCTTCTTCACGCGGGACACCGGGTGCCGGCTCGAGCATCGGGTCGAGACCGCGCGCGAGGCGGCCCAGGTCGCGCGGACTCGCTTCGACGGCCTTACGCAGGGGGGCCTGGTGCTGGCGGTGCCTCCCCCGGCGGAGACGTCGATCGATCCTCTCGAGGTCGAGTGCCACTTGAGGGCGGCGCTGCGCGCGGCGGCCCGGCGCGGGGTGCGCGGAAAGGCCACGACGCCGTTTCTATTGGCCGAGCTCTCGCGGCGCACCCGGGGGCGGACGCTCGCTTCGAACCTGGCCCTCTTGAAGAACAACGCCCGCTTCGCCGCCCAGGTAGCGGTCGAGTACGCGCGCCTGGGGCCGGCGCGACGCTCGAAGACCGGTCGAGCGCGGAGCGCGGTTTGACAGATCCATTCGGCCCGGAATAAACCGCCGCGGTGGTTTTGAAACCGACGTCAGATTTGTTCTTCCGGGTTGACCCATTGCGTCACGAGGGGTCGGGAGGCTAGCTTTCGCCGCCGAAGTCACGGCGGAGCTGTTTGCAGCACCGAACAGGCAGAGGGGAGAAGCAAGGGAGCGCGGGGGGGGTAGCAAACCGATTGGGAGGCCCTGCAATGAAGCCGTTTCCGACGGATCTTTCTCAGACCATCAACCCGGAGGCCGGCCCGAAGCGCGCCGGCGTGGAAACTCACCGAAATCTCAACTGCAACCACTACGACAACTGCCTCGATGAGGCGGTGCGTCGCGGCTGGCAGAGCTTCACCTGCGTGAAGTGCCCGCTGTGCGCCATGGCCACCGCGCCCCAGATGGGCATCGAGGCCTACGCGACGCAGCGCAGGGCCATCTAGCTTCGAGCGTTCAGGCTCACCACCCCGCGGCGGAGGAGGTCGCGCATGGTTTCCTCCACGTCGAGGGGTGAGGCGTTCGAGCGGGCGATGACTTCGCGGGGAGAGAGCTTCTCCTCGCAGATGAGCCGCGCCGCCTCGAGCCGGGCCTTCGGGCCGACCTGGGCGTAGACCGCGTACAGGTCGCGGTTGACGGCGATCTCGCCGGCGCTCACCAGCGACGCCTCGCGGACGCGGCGCTCGTTGTCGTTCATCGTCTTCGCGGCACGGGAGATCTGCGCCTCGCCGTCGAGCGTGAGCGTCACCGGCGCCGGGAAGATGCCCGGGGCGAGGGTGCCCTCGGCCGCCTTCGAGGCGATGAAGGCGTTGAAGGCGCGCTCTCCGTCGGCCGAATGTTTGCCCGACAGCGCGTAGGCGTGAACCGGGGTGCCGTCCTGGAAGAAGAGCTGGTAGGTCGCCCAGCCGTCGCGCAAGTCCATTCTCCCCGTAAAGCGCTGCCGGCCGAGCTGGCGCACCAGCCACTGCGAACCGACGCTGGCGGTCGAGATCGCTACCGCCGCGCCCGTCGCCAGCTCGCGCGCGAGCTTCTCGCGGGGCGCCAACAGCTCGCGCACCGCCGACACCAGGGCTTCCAGGCGCGTGCCCTTCGACAGGTAGGCCTGGGCCCCGGCGTTCAAGGCCCGCAGCGAGTCGCGGTAGTCGTCGTGGCACGACAGGAAGGCCACCGGCAGCTCGCGGGTGCGGTAGTCGTCGCGCAGCATGCGCAGCATGCCCCAGCCGTCCATGCGGGGCATGTTGAGGTCGGCGATCACCACGTCGACGGGGTCGGCGATCGCGGCCTCGTACCCTTCGAGCCCGTCGTGGGCCGCCCGGACGGTGAAGCCTCGCTTCTCGAACAGCAGGGTGAACATCGCGCACAGCGATGAGTCGTCGTCGACCAGCAGCAGCCGCGCGGGTTCGGGCCTCTCGGGCTCGACCGCGGGTTCCGCCTCGTCCTCGAATTCGACCTCGAACGCGCCCAAGGGCTCTTCGCCTTCCTGGACGATCTCCTCTTCTTCCTCTTCCCCGCCGCCGGCTTCGCCGACCTCGATCACCACCCCGGTGCCCTCGCCGCCGGCGCCGCCGACCTCGGTGAACGTCCAGCTCGCGCGCGGCTGGGCCACCATCGCGACCAGGGCCTCGACCCCTTCGGCGCCGAGCATGCTGGCCGACTCGAGCGTGCCGCCCACGAAGGCCGCTCGGCTCTCGAGGGCGGTCCGCGCGTTGAGCGTCACCACGCCCGAGCGGCGGGTGCGGCGCAGGTGTTCGATGAGCGAGGTCAACTGTTCGCTGGTGCCGGTGCCCACTACGGTGCCGGTGCGAGTGGGCAGGTCGGTCAAGAGGTTGCGCACCCGCGAGACGTGCTCGGTCGCCGAGAACGGCTTTCCGATCAGGTCGACGATTCCGCTGCGCAGGCCGGAGAGGAAGGGCGAGTCCGACAGGTCCGAACAGAGGAGGGCGATGGGCAGGTTGGCGAAGGCCGGGTCGGAACAGGCGGCGGTGAGCACGTCGGCGACCAGCAGAGAGCGCACCTCGCCGTGGACGAGCAGCAGGTTCGGCTTCAGTTGGCGCAACCCGGTCAAGGTCTTCTTCCGGTCGGCCACGAAGCGGAGGACGAAGCCCGCCCGGTTGAAGGCTTCGGCGATCGGCGCCTGGTGCCGGCGGTCTTCGTCGATGGAAAGAATCTTCACGCGTCGGCCTCGAAGCTGATCACCCGCCGGCGCAAGAGCTCTTTCAGGCCCGCCTGCACCTCGTCGGCCGTGAGCGACAAGCGCGCCGCGAGATCGGCCGGCTTCACGCCCCCCTCGCACACCGCGCGCGCGAGGATCAGGTCCCGGTCCGAAGCGATACGCAGGAACAGGCGGTAGAGCTCTTGGTCCACCCTCACCGTGCCTGCCGCGGTGACTTTCGCCGTCGCCACCCGCGCCTCGAGCTGGTTGAGCAGGTCGGAGGCTGCGCTCACCGCCTTGGCCAGCGGGATGCCCAGCTTCTTGTCGACCGACACCGGGCCCGGGTTGAAGGTGCCGAGCGCCCCCCGCGACACGAAGAGCGCCGCCAGCGCCGGAACGGCGCTGACCGTCCGCGTGGCGGTGGTGGCGGTGGCCTCGGAAATCTCGCCTTCGCGGAAGGTCACCAGGTATTGGCCCCACTCGTCGCGCGCCTCGAACGTCCCGGACGCGTGGCTTGCGCCAAGCGCCCGTACCAGCCACTGGGCCCCCACCAACGAGACGTCGATGATCGCGCGGCGCTGCCCCTGGATCATGCGCTGGGCGTTCTGGCGCGGCGCGACCAAGGCCTGAACGCGGCCTACCACGTGCTCGGACCGCCCCGTCTTGGCCAGGTAGTCGGAGGCTCCGGCGTGGGCAGCCTTCAACGTCTCGCGGTAATCGTCGTGCGCCGACAGGAAGACGACCGGCACCTCGCGGGTGCGGTGGTCGGCCTTCACCAGGCGTAAAAGGCCCCAGCCGTCCAGGCGGGGCATGTTGAGGTCGGCGACGATCACGTCGTAGGCGGCGGCGATGGCGCGGTCGAACCCCACCTGCCCGTCCTCGGCGGTGTCGACGTCGAAGCCTGCGCGCGAAAGCTGAATCTGGAACAGCCTGCAGATGTCGGGTTCGTCGTCCACGAAGAGGATGCGCGGCTTGGCAGCCACGGCAGGCGCGGCGGTGGGGACGGGCGCCTGGGCCGCGGGCGCTTCGTCGATGTCGACGTCGAAGTCGTCTTCCTCGGCGGCGGCTTCGAAGCGCCAGACTCCGTCTTCGACCCCCAACATCTCGCCGAGCGCTTCCTGGCCGGTGACCGGGCCGTACTCGGCCGAGACCAGGTTGCCCTGGTCGAACGCCGCCCGGCCCTCGAAGGGCGTTCCGGGGTTGAGCAGCATCGTCACCGACGTCCGCGCGCGCCGGTAGTGGCCGAGCAGGTAGTGCGCCAGGCGCTGGCGGGGGTCGGCCCCGGACGGGACCGGGCGCTCGACCAGGTCTTCCATCAGCGCGTGAACCCGGTCGACGGTGTCCGCCCCGAACGGCTTCACCAGCACGTCGACCGCTCCCGACCGCAGCGCCCGAAGTGTCTCGAGCTCGGACGTCTCGGAGGTCAGGAAGGCCACTGGAATGGTTTGGGTGGTGGGAAAGGCCTTGAGCGCGCGAATCACCTCGCCGCCCGAGAGCAGCGGCATCAGCCGGTCCATCAAGATGAGGTCCGGCACCAGCTCGGTCGCGTGGGGAACCACCCGGGTCGGTTCGGACTCGGCCGACACCTCGAACCCGGCCGCGCCGAGCTGGTCGGCGACGATCTGCAGGAAGAAGTCGTCGTCGTCGACTGCGAGGATGCGCTTCGGGGCGGTCAAGGTCAGGCTCGCAAACCCGGAAGATTACCCAATCGGGCGCGGCACCGCTGGACTTGTTTCTCACGGGCGGTGCGGGTCATCGCGGCGAGGCGTAGATGACCACCATCCACAGGTGGCCGGGACCGTAGCGGGCCGAGTCGGACCGGCGGCTGGCGACCCCCACCCGGTCGTAGATCGCCTGGCCGAGGTTCTTCGAGCCCACCACCTGCGCCGGGTCGTCGCCGACGAAGAGGTCGACCGCGGTCGTGGCGACGTCGTCCAGCCGGGCGAACACGCGATCGGCGGTGGCGAAGCCGGGCAGGCGCGTCTTCGGCTCGTCGATGGAAATCGCCCGGTCCAGGTGTTCGAGGGCGACCGCTTCGAGCGGCCGGCTCCGCGCCAGCGGGGGCAGCGCGCGCGTGGTGCGCTCGCGCGCGATGGCCCGATAGGCCTGGTCGACAGGGTCGGGCGTCGCGGCCCCGGGCGGCGGGGCGGGCGCGGCCAGCACCTCGGCGACCAGCGCCTGGGGTCGGCCTTCGACGACCTGGAAAGTCACGCCCAGTCCGATGCGCGAATAGCCGGGCTCGATCAGCGTGGCCCGGTGGCCCGGGCTGTGCTCGATGCCGAAGTGGGCCGAGAGGGGGCCGGCCGCCAGGCCCAGGTTCTCTCCCGCGCCGAGGTGCCGGTAGCCGGCGCGCGACAGGCGGGTGGTCAGGTCGGCGCCGTCGGGGGCGACGTGGGCGAAGAAGTTGTCGTGCGCCATCAGGTCGGCGTACCCCTGAGCCACCTGATCGAGCACGGCGTCTTGAACCACCTCGGGCGCTCCGCTGGCGTCGCGCAGGGCGTTCACGCGGCGCAGGATGGCAGCGCGGGCCGCGTCCGCGTCGGCAGGCTCGTCGGACGCGCGAGCTGCGGCCCCGGCGGCGGCGGGCCCCACCTGGACGTAGAAGAGCGCCGCAACCTCGGGGCCGCGCTCGCCCCGGGCGATGACTTCGACGGTGTGCCGGCCCGGTTCGACGAACCCGAGCCGGCCGCACGCCTTGCCTTCGCCGTTCTTCGGCGCCGGCAGCTTCTGCACCCGGCCGCCCGGGCGGGTCACGAAGAGCTCGGCCGCGGCCAGCCCCGGCGCCAGCGTGGCGCACAGCGTCTGAGCGCCCCCGGCCTTCGGAAGGTCGCGAGGGAAGGCGTCCAACGTCGCCTTGCGATTGGTCAGGAGCACTACCAGCGCCGCGGCCTGACCCCGCACCGCCGCGCCGATGCCGGACACGCTCGCAGGTTGGTCGGGGAGATCGGACCGCGCGAGGAAGGCGTCGAGCGGCTGTTCACGGGGCGAGCCGCGGAGAATCACCGCGCGCGGCGCCGGGTCGGCGCCCCCAGAGTCCGACACGGCCGAGGTGATGGCGACCAGCTCGGCGGCCTCGGCGGCGCTCGACGCGGCGGCGCGGGCGGCGAGGGTGCGCGCGGCGCGGGTCAGCACGGCGTCGCTTTCCGGGGCGTTCAACCCGACGCGCTCGAACTCGAGCGCCAGCCGCCGGGAAGCCTGGGCCTCCATGTCGGCGGGAGCGAGCGCGACCGCGAGGGCGGCGAGCGGCGCGGTGAGCATCATCCCGAGAGCTGGAAGCGCAGCGAAGTCACTGCGCCCTTGCCCAGCCTCGACTCGAGGCGCTTGCAAAGGTCGGCTTCGCGCGAGCGCAGCTCGGCTTCCCAGCGCGGGCTGGCCACGCTCACCACCAGCGTGTGCCCTTCGAGCGCGAGCGGAGAGGCGCAGCGGGCGATGGCCGGCCCGACGGCCTCGTCCCAGATGGGCTTCAACTGCCGCGCCCGGCCCGTCTCGCGCGCGACGCGCGCAAGCGCCGTGGGCAGCAATTCCTTGAGGGGTGTCAGCTCGCGAGATGCCACGATCCGATTCTGACGTGCGCGGGCTCACCCTACCAGCAGGAAGCGGCGCGTTGCCCGAATCGCCCGGACATGGCGCACCGCGGCATGCGCGCGATTCACCCGACGCGGTGGGCTCCCGCGGCTTGACAAGGTCGGGTGCGGTCCGTTGAATGCCTCGCTCTTTTCACCCCGATTGCGACAGGGAGTAACTCATGGCCGCAGTGAACCGTTTCGGAGTCATCGCGGTGCTCGCGGGCCTTGCGTGCCTCTTGACGGCCTGTCCCCCGCCAAAGCCGGTGACGGATGCGGGCACCAACCCGAACGGCGACTGCACCGACGACACCGACTGCTTGGACCCGGCCCTGTTCTTCTGCGACGGCGAGAAGTGCCAGCCCACCTGCCACAGCAAGGAACAGTGCACCGCGGCGGGGCGCGGCGCCTACCCGATCGACTACTGCGACGTCGGCCTCGGGTGCCAGTGCGACGAAGGCAAGTGCGTCGGTTCTCTGTGTGCCGCCGACTCGGACTGCGGCGCGCAGGTTTGCCGCAACGGCACCTGCGTGGACGCTCCGGCCGCGAGCAGCGTCGATTCCTGCCAGGTAACCCCTGACTTCGCCGTCGTCCGCGGCGGTTCGAAGGTCAAGTTCTGGGTCTCGACCTGGGACGCCGCGAAGAACCCGGTGGTGCTGAAGACGGGCATCACCTGGACGGCGATCGGCGCTGGCCTGTCGGGGACGGGCACCTCCGCCTCGCAGGAGTTCAGCGTCGCTTCCACTTCGACCGCGGTCGGGCCGGTGGCGGCCGTGCAGGCGGCCATGGGCACCAAGAGCTGCACCGCGAAGGTGGTGGTGCTGCCCGACAGCGTGCCGGTGAACAACCTCGACGTGCTGGTGACCGACGAGCTCTCGGGCCGGCCCATCGACGGGGCCTCGGTGATGGCGTCGGGGGCGACCACCGGTACGCTTCTGGGTGCGGTGCAGACCACCGGCGGCGGCGGCGCGAGCGGCTACGCGCGGGTGGCGCTGCCCGCCGGCACGGCCTCGGTCACCCTGTCCGTCTTCCACGACGCCTACAACTACCTGACCATCGCCAACTATGACGCGTCGAGCACCGGTGCCGACGCGCGGTTCCTCTCGGTCGTCCTCCGCCGCAATCAGGTAGACCAGTACGGTGGCTACAAGGGCACCTTCACCGGAGTGCCCGACACCGGCAACATTCACGCGGCCATCGCTGGCATGTCGATCGCCGGGTCGATCACCGACCTCTCGGTGGCGCAACTCCTGGGCCCGAACGTCAAGACGAACATCAAGATCGGCAGCATTGATCAGCCCAACGTGCCGCTGCCGGCGGGCACCTACCTCGGCTTCTCGGCCAACAAGATCAAGACCGAGGTCTCGGCCCAGGGGTTGGCCGGCGTGTGCTTCAAGGTAGACGGGACGCCCGATGAGGCGAAGATCGCCGCCGGCGCTTGCGGCACCCGGTCGGCCTGGGCGCTGGCGGGTGACGTGCCCATCAAGGACCTGCCCATCGACGCCTTCGCAGGCGGCGACCTCGACTTCGGCAAGGTGCTGGGCCGAATCGTCCCCATCTTCAGCAAGTTCAGCTCGTCGCTCGTCCGGGACGTGGCCTTCGACTTGAAGCCGACCCCCGGGGCCGATGCGGGACAACCCAACTTCGACGACACGACCGGCTTCGTCACCCGCGACCAGGTCTTCGGCCAGGTGCCGCTGGCCTTCGACTTCGTGGTGCGCTCGCCCGACCTGCCCAAGTACCGGGACGCCTACACCGACGGGCTGGTGCTGCTCGGCGGGGCGATCGTCCCGGGCCGCGGCGTCGTGCCGCTGGGCATCGGAGCGGGCGTCAACACCACTCCGCAGGACGCCAAGACCGACACCCAGGGCGAACTGGGTGGGCCGGGGCTGGTGTCCTTGCGCATGGCGCCGACCCACCACGGCCTCGAGGGCGCCGACTACGGCATCATCGCGCTCGCCCTGTCGCTGAAGAGCATGAACGACGGGCTGGCCACCTCGGCGCTGTTCAGCCGGGTTCCGAACAACAAGATCCAGTTCGACCCCAAGGGGCAGAGCGTGGTCGACATCGGGTCGAGCTTCCTGGGCTTCCCGGCGGGCGCCAAGTACAACTACGCGTCGACCGGACAGGGGGCGCTCGGGGGCCGGAGCTTCAAGTTCGCCGCCGACCCGAAGCTGGCCCCGGGGGGCGCGACGGCGGTCCGAGTGGTTTTCACCGACCACTTCGAGCACCGGTGGATGGTGTACCTCGACCCAGCCCAGTGGAGCACCGGCTTCACGCTGCCCGTGCCGCCCGGCAGCTTCACCGACCGCACCTTCTATCTCGACAACACAGTGGCCGGCGACACCCGGGCGCCGTTGCTGGTGCAGGCGATTCGGCTGAACGACAACCCGGGGGCCGGCGGCACCGCGCTGACGTTCACCAAGCTGGTCGAGCTCAACGCCACCAACGCCGACCGGATGGTTGATTTCACCACCGCCTTCTCATTCATCGAGGTGGGCAGGCCGGAAGTGTCGTGGATGACGCCCAAAGACAGCGGCGCCACCGCCGCCAAGAACAGCGCCGTGAAGGTGTCGGTGTCGGGGTTCAAGGTGGGGGCCACCGAAGACGGGTACGTGAAGGTGACCGTGACCGGCGCGGCGGCGTCGAGCGGGTGCGGGGTCGCGGCGGACGGCAAGGTCGACTCTTCGCAGGGCAAGGGCGAGATCAGCCTCACCTTGCCGACCGACTGCACCGGCACCGACCTGACGCTCACAGCCACGCTGTACGAC
>JAHFDQ010000108.1:0-10239 GCA_023248915.1 Archangiaceae bacterium
TCGGTGGACTTCGTGCTCACCGAGAAGGGGCGCGAGTACGCCCGCGACGCCATCAGCCGCAACACCTACGTGGGGCCGGCCCCGGTGCCCATCGAACAGTACAACGCGATCATCACCCAGCAGACCCAGGAGAACCCGGTCGTCAGCCGGGAAGATCTCGCCATCGGCCTGTCGCACCTGACGGTGGAACCGGCGCTGGCCGAGAAGCTGGGGCCGGCGGTGAACTCGGGCCGGTCGCTGTTCCTGTACGGCCCGCCCGGCAACGGCAAGACGTCGCTGGCCGAGGCCATCTCGTCGATGTTCGGGGGCGAGGCCTACGTGCCCCACGCGCTCGAGATCGACAACCAGATCATCAAGGTCTTCGACGCGCTCAACCACACCCCGGTGGCGCTCGAGGTGGGCCGCGACGACCCCGGCCGACGGCAGAAGTTCGAGATGGACCACCGCTGGCAGTTGTGCCGGCGCCCCGCGGTGGTGGTGGGGGGCGAGCTGACGCTCGAGACGCTCGACCTCATCTACTCGGAGTCGGCCCGCTTCTACGAGGCGCCGTTTCAGGTGAAGGCCAACGGCGGCATGCTGCTGATCGACGACTTCGGCCGGCAGAAGGTCCACCCGACCGACCTGCTCAACCGGTGGATTGTCCCGCTCGAGAAGCGCATCGACTTCCTCACTTTGCACACCGGCAAGAAGTTCGAGATTCCGTTCGACCAGCTGATCGTCTTCTCGACCAACCTCGACCCCAAAGAGTTGGTCGACGAGGCCTTCCTCCGGCGCATCAAGTACAAGATCGAGGTCAATAACCCCGACGAGAAGGCCTACCGGGAGATCTTCCGCCGGGTGTGCGAGACGGCGGGCGTGCCCTACGTCGACCAGGCGGTCAGCTACCTCATCGACCAGTACTACAAGCCCCGCTCGATGGACTTGCGCGCCTGCCACCCCAGAGACCTGGTGGCCCTCATCAAGGACGCCGCGCGCTACAGGCAGGTGCCGCCCGCCCTCTCGAAAGAGCTACTCGACCAGGCGTGCCAGGTCTTCCTGGTGGACCTGTAGCCCGGGCGTTAATCACTCAAAGTGAGTTGTTGACGCTAAAGGCTTGGATTTTCTAGGATGTTCCGGCCGTAGTTTGCTCGTCGGCGACCAGAGGGAGCCCGATCGCTCGTGAAGGAACGCTATCAGGAAATCGACGACAAGAACGAGGACTTGAGGGACTACCTCGACACCTTTCGCGAGAAGGGGGCCGAGTTCCTCGAGCGGTTCGAGATGTCGTGGATTTACCACGACAGCGCGCTCGAGGGCGTCATCTACACTCCGGCCGAGTTGAACGCGGCGCTGCACCCGGGGGTGATGGCGGCCGAGGCGTCGCTGATGCCGATCGTCCTCGAGGTCCGCAACCACAAGGCGGTCGTCGACTACGTCCGCGAAGAGGCCCGGCAGACGAACAAGAAGCAGGCCCCCATCACGCTGACGATGATCAAGCGCATGCACGACCTGTTCTCGGGCAACACCCCCGAAGCGCAGGCGGCGCGGGCGGCGACCGAACGGCGCGAACGCACCGAGAAGGAATTGGCGAAAGAGAAGGAACGGGCCGGGTACCGGCGCGACATGCCGCTGCACCGCACCTACTTCCACGACATCGCGCAGCCCGCGAAGATCCCGGCGATGATCGAGAAGCTGGTCGACTTCATGGCCGGCACCGAGTTCCGCGAGTACCACCCGATCAAGCGGGCGGCGACGGTGCAGTACCAGTTCCTGCAGATCTTCCCGTTCACCGAGCACAGCGGAAAGATCGGCCGCATGTGCTCGAACCTGATCTTGTTGCGCAGCGGGTACCTGCCCTGCGTCATCCATTCCATCGACCGGCAGAAGTACTACGAGTCCTTCAGGGCCCCGATCGCGTCGTTCCGGGTGCTCTTGATGGACGCGATGGAGAACTCGCTCGACAACGCCCTGAAGTACTTCCGTGATCAGTCGCGGCGGTACAAGGCGATCAACTGACGAGCCGCCGGCCGCGCCGGCGCCCTGTCGATGCTCATCGGCGCTCACGAGTCGATTGCAGGCGGCGTCAGCCAGGCGTTCGGGCGCGCGCTCGAGCACCGCGCGCAGTCGATGCAGATCTTCACCCGCTCGGCGCGGGGCTGGACGGCGCCTGTGCTGCCCGAGGCCGAGTGCCGGGCGTTCAAGGCCGAGGCGCGCCGCACGGGCGTCGCGGTCATCGCCCATGGCAGCTACCTGGCGAACCTGGCGACGGACGACCCGCGGTTGCGGAAGCACTCGATCGCGGCGGTGGTAGACGAGCTCACCCGCTGCGAGCGACTGGGAGTGCCCTTCCTGGTGCTCCACCCGGGCAGCCACCCCGACGAACGGCGGGGCCTGTCGCAGGTGGCGAGGGGCCTCGACGCCGTGCACGCGCGCACCCGGGGGTTCGCCGCGAAAGTCTGCCTCGAGGTGACGGCCGGCCAGGGGGCGTCGCTCGGGTGGAAGTTCGAGCACCTGGCCGAGATTCTCGACCAGGTGAAGGACGAAGGCCGGGTGGGCTGTTGCCTCGACACCTGCCACTTGTACGCGGCCGGGCACGACTTCGCCGGGCGGGCCGGCTACGCGAAGGTGCTGGCCCACTTCGACCGGGTGGTGGGCCTGTCGCGGGTGAAGTGCTTCCACCTGAACGACTGCAAGAAGCCGCTCGGGTGCCGGGTCGACCGGCACGAAGAGATCGGCCGGGGCACGCTTGGGCGGGCGGCATTCGGGCCGTGGGTGAAGGACGCCCGCTTCCGAAGGCTGGTGGGGGTGCTCGAGACGCCGAAGCCCGAGAACTACCGAAAGTCGATCGGGCTCCTCCTATCGTTGGCGAAGCGGTAGGGTCGGCCGACGCGATGTCCCCTTCCCCCCAGAGCGCGCGCCCGAAGCCCGGCGTGGACCCTTCCGAGGCCCAGCCGGAACCTGCGACGGCGCAACCGGTGAAGGTGAAGCTCGCCCGGCTGCTCAAGCTGGCCCGGGGGCGCAGGCGCGGGCTGATTCTCACCCACGACAACCCAGACCCCGACTCGATGGCGGCGGCGGTGGCGCTGGCGCACCTGCTCGACCGGCGGGCCGGGCTCTCGTGCAAGGTGGGGTATGGCGGCATCATCGGCCGAGCCGAGAACATCGCCTTCGTCAAGGTGTTGAAGCTGCCGGTCTCTCCGGTGTCGCAGATCGTCTTCGACGAGCATGATCTCATCGCGCTGGTGGACACCCAGAAGGCGGCGCGCAACCACTCGCTGCCGCCCCAGGTGCCGGTCGACGTCGTCATCGACCACCACCCCATGCGCGACGACTCGCTCCCCGCCCCGTTCTCGGACGTGGGCGACTCGGGGGCCACCTCGACGCTGCTGGTCGAGTACCTGCGGGCGGCCCGCATCGAACCGTCGAGCGAAGTCGCCACCGCCCTCTACTACGGCATCAAGGCCGACACCCGCGACCTGGGGCGCCAGACGACCGGCACCGACGTCGCCAGCTACCTCTGGCTCTTCCCTCGCATCGACCGCGGCCTGCTGGCGCAGATCGAGCACCCCGAGCTTCCGGCGCGGTACTTCCAGCTCTACCACGCGGCGATCGAGCGGGCGAAGGTGTACGGGCCGGCCATCATCACCGACCTGGGCGAGGTCTACTCGCCGGACATGGTGGCCGAGGTCGCCGAGCGGTTGATGTACCTGGAAGGCACCCGCTGGTCGCTGGCCTACGGCAGCTACCGCAGCCAGCTCTACCTGTCCCTGCGATTGAAGGACCGGCGCACCAACGCCGGGCGACTCACCCGTGAGATTTGCGAGGACCTGGGCGGGTCGGCCGGCGGCCACGGCACCATGGCCGGAGCCCGAATTCCCCTCTGGGGCACGCGCTCGCAGCGCACCGCCCTGAAGCGCCAAACGGTGCGCCGCTTCCGCGACGTGCTCGGCTCGGACCCGGGGCGCGGCGTCTCGCTGCTCTCCGCGGACGAGTGATGGCGTACTTCGATCACAACGCCACTACTCCGCTCTGGCCCGAGGTCGCCGAGGCGCTCTGCGCCGCGCACAGGCTCGGCGTCGGGTCGCCCGGCAACCCGTCGAGCGTGCACCGGAACGGCCGGGCCGCGCGCGCCCGGCTCGACGCCGCCCGCGAGCGGGTGGCGAAGGCGCTGGGCTGCCAGCCGCGCGAGGTGTGCTTCACCGGCTCGGGTTCGGAAGCCGACGCGCTCGCGCTTCGCGGCGCCTTCCTGGCCCGAAAAGACACGGCGCGCCACCGCGTCGTCACCTCGGCGATCGAGCACCCGGCCGTGCTCGGCACGGTGAAGCAGCTCGAAGCGGAAGGAGTCGAGGTGGTGCGGGTGGCCCCGGGGCCCGACGGGCGGGTGCCGGCGTCCGCGATAATCTCCCAGCTCGGCCCCGGCACGGCCTTGTGTTCTCTCATGTGGGCGAACAACGAGACGGGGGTGCTGCAGCCGGTGGCCGAGGTGGCGAAGGTCTGCCGCGAGCGGGGCGTCCTCTTCCACACCGACGCGGTGCAGGCGGTGGGCAAGGTGGCGGTCACGCTCGAGGCCAGCGGCGCCGACCTGGTGTCGCTGTCGGCCCACAAGCTGGGAGGCCCCGCGGGCGTGGGCGCGCTCCTGGTGCGGCGCGGCGTGCCGGTGCAGGCGCTGGTGCCCGGCCACGCCGAGGACGGCCGGCGGGGCGGTACGTCGAACGTGCCCTATCTCGAGGCGCTGGCGCTGGCGCTCGAGTTGGCGACGGGCCGGCTGGGGGCGGAAAGCGCGCGGCTGGCCGGGCTTCGCGACCGGTTCGAGCGAGAGCTGTGCGAGCAGGTGACGGGAGTGACGGTGAACGGGGCCAAGGCGCCCCGCGTGCCGAACACCTCGAGCGTCACCTTCGCCGGCGCAGACGGCGAGGCGCTCTTGATCGCGCTCGACCTGGAGGGAATCTGCGCCTCGGCCGGAGCGGCCTGCGCCTCGGGCTCGGTGACGCCCTCGCACGTGCTGACCGCGATGGGCCTGTCCACGGCACAGGCGCACGGCTCACTCCGCTTCTCGCTTGGGGCGACCACCACGGGCGAGGAGGTCGACCGGGTGCTAGCCGCCCTCGTCACCCACGTGCCGAAAGCGCGCGCGGCGGCCGCCAGCGTCGCCTAGGCCGAGCGCCGTGGCCGCGAACCGAACGCAGCCGAATCCGTTCAGCCCGAGCGAAATGGGTCACTCCACCCTTCCGTTCAGCCCGAGCGGAGTCGAGGGCCGCTCCACAATTTCCCTCGGCCCTTGGACAGTGGAAGGCCGCCCCTCGACTTCGCTTCGCACCGCTCGGGGTGAACGGAACTTGCTGGCGATCCTTGCCGTCACTGCCGGCTGCGCAGCCCCCTGCCCTCCCGTTCCGGTGACGCTGCCCAATGCACCCGTCTCGGTGCAGTGGGAGCCCAGGGGTACGGCCACCGCCGCGGTCACCCTGGCCAATCGCAGCGTGCCCATGGTGCTCGACACCGGTTTCCCCCGGACGGCGATCGCCGCGAACGCCGCGGGAGGGCTCGACCTGAGCTCGGTGTCGCTTTCCTTCGCCGGGGCACTCGCGGGGCCGATGCCGGTCCAGTGGTTGCTTTCGGGTCTCGGCCCTGCGGGGGTCTTGGGCAGCGACGTGCTGCACCAGCTACCGCTGCTGCTAGACCCGGTCGCTCGGACTGCCGAGGTGCTCCCGGCGTTCCTTCCGCCAGCTTCGGAGACCCTGCTCCGCCTGGCCGACCCCGGCGCTTGCGCTGGCGGAGCCACTGACCGGCGGGCCCCGCTCTTCTTCGTCACCGCGAACGTGGAAGGAGAAGTGGTCGACCTGGTGGTCGACACGGGCGCCGAGATGACTTTCATCTCGACCGACCTGGCTTCGCGCCTGGGTTCCCGGCCGACGCTCGGGCTCATCCGTGTCGCCAGCGGCTTCGCCGGCATCTTCACCGCCCGGGCCGTGCGCGCTCGTTTGCTCGAAGTGGGGTCGGCTCGGGTGGTGACGCCGGCCCTCCTTTCCAGCGCCGAGGTGGACGCCGAGCTGGCGCGGCTGACCCGGGCAGTCGCCGCCACCACCCACTGCAACCCGAACGCAAGCTGCAGCGCTTCGCCCACCTTCGACGGCTTCCTCGGGTGGACCTTCCTCAGAGAATTCAAAGTGTCGCTCGCCGAGGGGTCTCCGTACGGCGAGCGCCGGCTGGGCCTCGAACGGCCCGCGGGCGCCGGCCTCGCGTTGCGCGACTTCGTCGGCGTCGGGTGGAACGCCAGCGCCTCGGACAGCCCTCCGGGCCTTCGGGTGGACAGCTTCCTCTCGGTGTCGCCGGCCGAGGACGCCGGGGTGAAGGTCGGCGACGTCGTCACCGCGATCGACGGCCAGCCCGCGGCGACGGTGAGCCCTCCCTACGCCGCCGCGGGGACGAAGGTGAAGCTCGCGCTGGTTCGAGACGCCGCGGCCCTTGAGCTCGACGTCACCGTGGCCGACCTGCTCGCCGACCCTCCTGTGCCGTAGCGCGGGTGCGCCGGGCCTCAGGCGCCGGCCGGCGCTCCGAACAGCCCCCGCACCAGCGCCGAGATGGCCAGCGGCGTACCCACCCGCTCGTCGAACAGCGGCTCGAGCGCCTCGACGTACTCCTCGGCGGTCTGGAACCGGTCGTCGGGGTCGCGCGAGAACGCGCGCGCGATGACGTCGCTCAGCTCTTCGGGCGCTTCCGGGCGCAGCCGGTGCACCGGGTTGTACCGCCCGTGCCGAATGGCCGCGTAGACCTCGTCGGGAGTGCTGCCGGTGAAGGGGCGCTCGAGCGTGAGCAACTCGTACAGCGTCACCGTAGCCGCCCACAGGTCGGCGGCGGGCGTCACGTTGCCGGCGAGCACCTCGGGCGACAGGTAGTACGGCTTGCCCATCACCGCATCGGAGGCGTGCATCGCGCGGGCGCGCGCGACGCCAAAGTCCCCCAGCTTCAGGTCGCCGGTGCGCGACACGAAGATGTTCGACGGCGAGACGTCGCAGTGGACGATGCCCAGCGGTTTGCCGGTCGGCCCGACGGCCGTGTGGGCGTACCCCAGCGCCTCGAGCAGCGCCTTGGCGACGTACACCGCGAAGTCCACCGGCCAGGGAATGCCCTTTTGCTTGAAGCGGCGGACGATCTGCCCGACGTCGCGGCCGTCGATCAGCTCCATCACGATGAAGTAGACGTCGTCCTTCACCCCCACCTCGAGCACCTTCACGATGTTCGGGTGGTTCAGGTACCGCGACAGGTCGGCTTCGCTCGCGAACAGGTCGACATACTCGGGCTTCTTGGCCAGGTCGGGGATGAGGCGCTTGATCGCCACCGTCCACCCCGCGCGCGCCCCCGACAGCACCTTGGCCCGGTAGACCTCGGCCATGCCGCCGCGCCCCAGCAGGCTCTGGATCTCGAAGCGCCCGAAGACGCGCTTGGTCGTCTCGGTCAAGGCCGTCGGTCCCCATGGCGGCCGCCCTTGGCCTTCTGGGCGGCGGCCTGGCTCACCAGCTTCTTGAACTCGGGGTCGTCGCGGAGCGAGTTTAGATCGGGGTCGGCATTCATCTGATCGGGCAGAGCGAAGCCCAGCCGGAGGGCCTGGCGCAAGTACCCGAGCGCCTCTTTCTTGTCTCCGCGCCGGCTCACCACGCAGGCGAGGTTGTAGAAGATGTCGGCATTTTCCTGCCGCGCGTCGTGAGCCAGGTCGCGCGCGCGCTCGAACGCGTCGATCGCCTTGGTGACGTTTCCCCGCTTGGCCTCGGCGGTGCCCAGCCCCTCGTAGGCAATCCAGTTCCTCTCGTCGTAGCTGATCGCCGCCTCGAACTGCTGCGCGGCGCCGGCGTAGTCGCCCGAGTCGGTGAGCCGCGCTCCGGCCACCACCGCCGTCCTCGCGAGCTCGGCGTTCCTCTTCGCGTTGCCCTTGGCGCGGGCGACCTGCGCCGCCGGGCCCGCGACCTCCTTGTCGGGGCCTCGGCTGTCTGCCGGCGCGACGGCGAGCACCAGGCGCGACCCCTTCAGCCCGGGCGACGCGCAGCCGGCGTCGAGCCGCACGTCGGCGGTGAGCGCCGCGTCGGCCGCGTTCAGGAAGGCAAGGAACGGGTAGGCCCGCTGCCGGCAGGCCGGCCCGGTCTGGCAAAGCATCACCGTGCCGACCAAGACATTGCCCTCGAGCTGGCCCTCGACGATCTGCTGGTCCACCTGAAAATCCGGGCAAGCCCCTTCGCCCTGGTACTTGCCCGACACCCGGCCGCCTTCCATGCGCACGTCGAGCAGCCCCAGCTCGGCACTCCGGTAGAGGCCTCCGGCCCACCCGGCCCCCTCGGCGGCCCCGGCGAACAGAGGAAGGAGAATCGATAGGGCGGCAAGACCCACGCGCAAGCGCGGCAATATACGAGCAAGGGAAAAGCCTTGTAAACGCGCCCGTGCCGCTCGGCCCCACGCCTTGACCCCGGGGTACCTCGTCCCTATCATTCGCCCAGGCAGTAACCTGATTCTTTAGGAAACTCAAAGGTTTAGGAGGTTCTTGCGGATTCTATGGGCTGTCCCCTGCCGGGCGCGTGATGACCAGCAGAAATTCGAACCGATACGTTCATAACGGGAGCCGTTCTGGGCTCGTACCAGTTGGGCTCCCACCTGGATCTCAGGGTTCAATGGACGCTGACCACACGGCCATGCTGCGGGGGACTTTTTCTCGGGAGGCGCGGTGAATGGGACGACCGAGCAGGCGACGCCGGCCCCGCAGGGCGACCTGCGCAGCGAGCTGACGCGACGGAGGCGGGCAATGCCGCCTGACCTCCTCGACGCGAAGGGGCTGAAGGTCCAGGCGCGGTTCCTGGCGACTCCGTACTACCAGCACGCGCGGACGGTGGCGCTCTACGTCCCCATTCGGGGCGAGGTGCCGACGCGCGACCTTTTGCGGGCTGCGCTCGCGGAAGGCAAAGTGGTGGTGTACCCGCTGTCGCACGTGCACGGGAGGGTGCTGTCGTTCAGGAAGGTGCTGTCCGAGGCCGAGCTCGAACCGGGGCGGCTCGGGGTGAGCGAACCCGATCTGCCCGGCCAGTCGGTGACGCTCGACCAGATCGACCTGTTCGTGGTGCCGGGGCTGGGCTTCACGCGGGACGGGCACCGGCTGGGGCGGGGCGGCGGGTACTACGACGCGACCCTTCGCGAGGCGCCGCCGCGTAGCCGCCGGGTGGGGCTGGCCTTCTCCGAGCAGTTGGTCGACGTCTTGCCGCCGAGCGACGACGAAGTCCCACTCGACCTGGTGGTGACCGAGGCGGAATCTCTGCGCGGGCTGTTCCGAAGCTGGGACGCCCTCCACACGTGATAAGCGTCACCGGGTGAAGGTTCTCTTCCTCGGGGACGTGGTCGGCAAGCCCGGCATGCAGGCCGTCAAGGCGCTGCTGCCCAAGCTGATCGGCTCGACCGGCGCCGACCTGGTGGTCGCCAACGCCGAGAACTCCGAGGGCGGCGTCGGGGTGAGCCCCGAGAGCGCCGAGGCGTTGCTTTCGGCCGAGGTGAACCTGCTCACCTCGGGCAACCACATCTGGGCGAAGAAGCAGATCGTCCCGTGGATGGAACGGAACCCGACGCGCCTCTTGCGCCCGGCCAACTACCCGGAAGGGGCGCCGGGACGAGGCCACACGGTGATCTCGACCCCCGACGGGCGGAAGCTGGGCGTGCTGAACCTGGAAGGGCGCGTCTTCATGCGCAACCTCGACGACCCGTTCCGGGTGGCGGCGGCGCGCGTCGCCGAGCTGAAGGCCCAGACGCCCTGCATCTTGGTCGACATGCACTGTGAGGCCACCAGCGAGAAGCACGCGATGGGCGTCTTCCTCGACGGCAAGGTGTCAGCCGTCCTCGGCACCCACACCCACGTGCAGACGGCCGACGAGCGGCTCTTGCCCGGAGGCACCGCCTACCTGACCGACGTCGGCATGTGCGGGCCGATCGACTCGGTCATCGGCATCAAGAAGGAGATCTCGCTCGAGCGTTTCCTAACGCAGCGGCCCCAGCATTTCGAGGTGGCGAAGGGGCTGGTGTACCTGCAGGGCGCGCTGGTCGACCTGGACGACGCCACCGGGAAGGCGAGATCGATCTCCCGAGTGCGCGAGCCCTTGCCCGGGACCTAGAGGAATTCCGCCATGCCGAACGCCCTACGACGCGCCACGCCCGACGAGCAGTTCGAAGAGGTGACCCGAGGCTCGGTAGATGTGCAGACGGCCGACGAGCTGAAGAAGAAGCTCGCCCGCGCCT
>JAHFDQ010000108.1:10249-13172 GCA_023248915.1 Archangiaceae bacterium
GCACACGCTGCTGTTGTCGCGCATGCGGCGCTTCCAGGACTTCGGCCACGAAGTGGTTTTCCTCATCGGCGACTTCACCGCTCTGATCGGAGACCCGTCGGGGAAGAACGTCACCCGCCCTGCCCTGTCGCGCGCCGAGGTCGAGGCCAACGCCGAGACCTACAAAGCGCAGGTGTTCAAGGTGCTGGACCCCGCGGCCACCCGGGTGCGCTTCAACTCGGAGTGGCTCGACCCGCTGGGCGCCGAGGGGCTGATCCGGCTGGCGGCGCGCTGGAGCCTGCAGCGCATGCTCGAGCGGGACGACTTCAAGCGGCGCTTTCGCGAGAACCGGTCGATCGCGATGCACGAGCTGTTGTACCCGCTCTTGCAGGGGTACGACTCGGTGGCGCTGAAGGCCGACGTCGAATTGGGTTCGACCGACCAGCTCTTCAACCTGCTCGTCGGCCGCACCCTGATGAAGGAGTACGGGCTCGAGCCGCAAGTCATTCTGACCGGGCCGATTCTCGAGGGGCTGGACGCCAAGGTGGTGGACGGCGTGGTGACCGGCGACAAGATGTCGAAGAGCCTCGACAACTACGTCGGAGTGAACGAGCCGCCCGCGCAGATCTTCGGCAAGCTGATGTCGATCACCGACGACCTGATGTGGCGGTACTACCTGTTGCTGTCGGCGCGCCCGGTCAGAGAGGTACACGCGCTGCAAGCCGGGGTGAAGGAAGGGCGCGAGCACCCGAAGGCGGCCAAGGTGGCGTTCGCCAGGGAAATGGTCGCGCGCTTCCACGGCGCCGAGGCGGCGGCTCGGGCCGAGGAGGAATTCGAGAAGCGCTTCGCGAAGAAGGACTTCGCCGACGCCGACCTTCCGCTGGTCGACGTACCCCTCGGGGGCGCTCCGAAGCTCTTCCTGACCAAGGTGATCGCCGAGGCGAAGCTGGCGGCCTCGTCCACCGAGGCGCGCAAGCTGATCACCCAGGGCGGAGTGCGGCTGAACCAGGAGAAGGTCGCCGACCCGAAGTCCGAAGTGGGACCGGGCGAGTACCTGATTCAGGTCGGCAAGTTGCGCGCGGCGAAGGTGCGGCTTCGCTAGGCGAAGCTGCCGCGGCCGACGGGGCGGCCCCGACGCGTTCGCCACGCATGTGAACCCTTACGGCCCGACGCTGACCACCGGGACCACTCCCGCGACCACTCAGGCCGACGAAATCCTCTTCGGGGGCTTCGTCGGGGCATTCCACGGCACGCCAGGCGCCGGCTGGACCGAGCTCGACGACGTCGACGACACCCCGGTCACGAATCGATTCGGCTTCACGATGTGGAGCACGGCCGCGACCCCAGGACCGCAAAGCGGCTCGATGACACCCGCCAGTAACGAGCAGGCTCTCGGCCTGATCGTGACCTACAAGTGGTTCGCCGCCAGCGGGTCTACGCCCCCCGCAGCGATTGCCGTTGCTCTGCAGGCAGCCGGCCTTTCCTGCCGTCGGGGTGTTAGCCTCCCAACCCATTTAGGGAGTTTCCCCACGCGGAGGGCGGCTGGTGACTCGTTCGATTCTTACGGCGCGGAGCGTTGGTGCTGTTGCGGTAATTCTGGCGGGGTTCGCGGGTTGCGTGCCGACGGGGGGCACTCTCGAAGAGCCGCGCGACCTTCGCTACTCCGACGCCGCGCCAGTGTACCGGGTGGGCGTCGCGATCTCTGCGAATTCGCCGACCGTCGCGGGCAGCGCGGTCGACTCGTACAAGGTGAACCCGGCCCTGCCGGACGGTCTGGCGCTCGACACGGCAACGGGCGTCATCACGGGGACGCCGACGCGGGTTTCGGCGGCGACGGAAGTCGTCGTGACGGCGACCAACGTCGCGGGCTCGTCGAGCGCGAGCTTGACCATCACCGTCAACGACGTGCCGGCGCTGAGCTACTCGGGGGCCACCGGAACCACCGGCACCTTCGGCGCGCCCATGACGGTGGCTCCCTCGACGCTGAGCCCGAACGGCTCGCCGGTGAGTTCCTGCACGGTGCAAGCGGGCAGTCCGGCGCTGCCGGCGGGCCTGTCCGTCAACGCCGATTCCTGCGTCATCTCGGGCACACCCACCGCGGTGGCGGCGGCGACGGCCTACGACGTCGTCGCGAGCAATGGTGTGGGCTCGTCCGCACCCTCAACGGTCACCCTGACCGTGAACCCGGCAGTGCCGACGCTGAGCTACCAGGGAGCATCGGGCACGACTGGGACGTTCGGGGTGGCGATGGCCGTGGCCCCGACAGCGCTCGCAGCGAACGGCGCGGCCGTCACCGGCTGCGACGTCAAGTCAGGCACGACGCCTCTGCCCGCTGGCCTGGCCGTGGACGCCGCCAGCTGCGCCATCTCGGGCACGCCGACGGAAGTGGCCGCCGACGCGACGTACACGCTGGTGGCTGCCAACACGGCTGGGGCTTCCGCCGACGCGACGGTGAGCCTGTCCGTGGCTCCGAACGTGCCCTCCTTGAGCTATGGGGCAGCGACGGTCGTCTCCGGCACCTTCGGGGTCGCGCTGTCGGTTGCTCCGGTGGGTCTGGCCGGGAACGGTGCCCCGGTCACCGCCTGCGGCATCAAGGCCTCGACGACGGCGCTGCCGGCCGGCCTCACCGTAGACCCGGCAACCTGCCTCATCTCGGGTACGCCAACAGTCGTGGCCGCAACCGCGACCTACACCCTGGTGGCCGCCAACTCGGCCGGAAATTCGCTGGACGCGACGGTGAGCCTCTCGGTGGCACCGAACCTGCCCGTCTTGAGCTACGCGGGAGCGACCGGCACCTCGGGCACCTTCGGCGTTGCGATGGCGGTCGCCCCGACGACGCTGGCGGCCAACGGAGCCACCGTCACCGCCTGCGACGTGAAGGCCTCGACGACGGCGCTGCCCGCCGGTCTCTCCGTGGACGCTTCGACTTGCGTCATCTCGGGCA
>JAHFDQ010000474.1 GCA_023248915.1 Archangiaceae bacterium
TCGTACCGGCGCGACAAGCAGGGCATCTGGCTGTCGATGCGCCTGGTCGACGCCAAGGACGGCCGCGCGCTGGCGGCGACCGAAGCGACGGTGCCCGAGGCCGACATCTTCCCCGAGGGCAGAAAGGTGCTCTTGAGGCTGCTCGGGGGCGCGGGCTGGGTCGACGACTCGTCCGGTTCGGCCATCCTGGCGGCCTACGCGCCCAAGCCCGACACCCTGCGCGACCTGTTGAAGGCGCGGCTGTTGCTCGCCACCAAGTCCGCCCAGGCGAAAGAGCTCTACGCCAAGGCCGCGAAGGAAGACCCGAGCTACGCCAAGCTGTTCGAGGACCTGAAGTCCGAGTTCGCCGGCATCTCGGCGACGCTGGCGGTGATGCCCTTCGTCAACGCCTCGGGAGTCACCGCCGACATGTGGATGGTGCACGGCGTCGGCCAGGCGCTGAACTCCGACCTGCCGAAGATTGGCTTCACCGTCGTCGAGCGCACCCAGCTGCTGTCGCTGATTCAGGAACGGCAGGTCGGCCAGGTCATCGACCCCGAGGCCGCGCGCGCCATGGGCAAGCAAGTGAGCGCGGACTTCATCGTGCTCGGCAGCATGATTCACCAGAAGCCGCAGGTGCGCATCGACGCGCGCTTCGTCGACGTCCGCAGCGGCATCGTCACCCAGACCGTCAGCGCCGAAGGCTCGAGCGACGACTTCATGGCCGTGCTGTTGGGGCTTTCGACCGAGATCGCCAAGCGCTTCAACGAGAAGCTTTCGGACAAGACGCTGGCCACGCTGGCCGGCAAGAAGATGAGCCGCGACGAGTTCGAGAAGTACGTCCGCCAAGAACTGTCCAAGGAAACCCTGGCGCGCAAGATGAACCCCCACCCGGTGGGGGGCCCGCCCGAGAAGCCCAAGTGGCCCTTCTGGTCCGCGGTCGGAGCGGTCGGCGTGGGCGCGGCGGCCGGCATCGTCGGGATGGCCAGGTACGCCGACCTCCGGGGCACGACGGGCCTCACCGACGGCCTGCTCGCATTCGCCAGCCGAAAGGAAGATCAGGAACGCCTCGTGGCCGAAAGGAACAGGACCGCCAGCGAAGCGTCGGCGTGGAGCGGCGTCGGCATCGCGGGTGCCGTGGTGGCGGCCGGTGGGTTGGCCTACGTCGCCTACGACACCGTCTACGCCAAGCCCGGCGAACCGACGGGTTCGGTCGGCCTCGCCGCCCGTCCCAGCTTCGGAGTCGGACCGGGGCTCGTCTTTACCGGCGTGCAGGGTTCGTTCTAAGCGCCGCCGGCGCGCTCGCAAGAGGACACACATCATGAAGCTCGACTACCAGCGACTGACGTGGTGCATGACCCTGGCGCTCTGTGTCCAAGGGGCTTGGGCCGCCGAACCCCAAGCCGTCGAAGCCACCGGCGAGGCCGCCATCGTCGAGAAGAACCGCCCGCTGGCGAAGGACCGCGCGATTGAAGACGCGCTCCGGAACGCGGTGTCGCAGGCCTGCGGCACCCTGGTCTCGTCCGAGACCGAGGTGAAGAATTCCCAGCTCGTCAGCGACAAGATTCTCGCCCAGGCCAAGGGGTACGTGACCCAGTACGACGTGGTCAGCGAGAAGGAAGAGCGCGGCGTCGTCAAGGTGGCGATTCGGGCGAAGGTCAGCTCGGAACACCTGGAGAAAGACCTGGCCGCCATCGGCGTCACCCTCAGGCGCAAGGGCATGCCGCGGCTGGCGGTGCTCATCGCCGAGCAGCGCATCGACCAGGTGAAGCCCGCCGCGTGGTGGGGCCAGCAGGGCGCCGGCAAGGGCGCGGCGGCGGGCGCGCTGCGGTTGGACCAGCGGCTGGTCGAGAACGCGCTCATCGAGCAGTGGACGCAAAGCGGCTTCACCTTCATCGACCTGGAATCGCTGTCGGGCAAGGTGCAGTCGGCGGGCATCGTCAGCGCCGACCTGTCCGCCGACCAGGTCCGCCAGTTGGGCAACCTGACCGACGCCGACGTCGTCATCGTGGGCACCGCCATCTCGACCCACAAGGCCGCGGTCGCCGACCTGGTGGGGGACAAGTCGGTGCAGCAAGTGGCCTGCGCCGCCACCGTCAACGCCCGCGTCTTCAACGCGGACAACGGCGAGATTCTCACCGCGGGCGACGCCAGCAAGGACACCTTCAACCTCGACGCCCTTTCCTGCGGCCGTGACGCCCTGTTGGCGGCGGCGAAAGAGCTCGCTCCGGCGCTTCAGGCGAAGCTGCTCGCCAAGTGGAATGCACAGCTCGGGTCGGCCTCGCGGGTGAAGATGACGGTCACCGGGCTCGACTCGCTTTCCACGCTGAACGAGCTGAAGGCGCTCCTGTCCGGTCGGGTGCGCGGTGTCCAGGGAGTGGACCAGAAGAGCTACAAGGCGGGCCGGGCCGAGCTCGACGTCCGCCTGGCGGGGGCGGCCGACGCCTTCGCCACCGAGCTCGACGGGAAGCCCGTGAAGAAGCTGAAGCTGAAGGTGAACGGTGTGACCGCGAACACCGTGGACGTCGAATTGGTCAAGTAGCCGGGAGGAACACACATGATTCGGATGAAGACTCTTCGCGGGCCCGCGCTGGGCCTTTGCCTCGCCGCACTGTCCTGCTCTGTGCCCCAGACCGTCGAGTCTGCCCGGCCCGAGCTGCCTAAGCCCGAGTGCAACCTGAACAGCGACTGCCCCGTGGGAAAAATCTGCGCCGCGGCAGGCGTGTGCATGGAAGCCTGCCACGCGGACAGGGACTGCCCCGCGCCGCTCGTCTGTGACACCGGTTCTTGCAAGAACGCGGTAGGCAGTTGCTTGGCAGACAGCGACTGCGCCGGCGGCGGGAAGTGCTCGGCAGGTGGCGCCTGCGCCAAGGCCTGCGCGAGCTCGGCCGACTGCGACACCGGCTACTCCTGCCTGTCGGGGCTGTGCCTGACCCAGTCGCAGGGCTGCGGTAAGGACGCCGAGTGCCCTACCGGCCAGGTCTGCAGCGCCTTCGGCAAGTGCGCCCAGCCCTGCACCGCCGCGACCGACTGCGCCTCGGGTTCGGCCTGCGCCGGCGGCGCCTGCGTGGCGGTGACCTCGTGCGCGACCGGCGCCGACTGCACCGCGCCAGAGGTGTGCTCGCCCGCGAGCATCTGCGCTGACGCGTGCAGCGCGTCGCAGGCCTGCAAGGCCGGAACCGTGTGCACGGGCGGCGTCTGCGCGCTCCTGCCCGCGACCTGCACCACCAACCCCGACTGCCCGAGCGGCAAGGTGTGCCTGGCCAACCACAGCTGCACCGACTCGTGCGTCAATTCGCGCGACTGCGCTCCGGGCTTGTCGTGCACCCTGGGCGCCTGCGTGGTGGCGGTGGACCAGTGCCTGTCGTCTACCGACTGCCCGAGCGGCAAGGCCTGCTCGCCGAACGGCGACTGCGTCGCCGCGTGCACCGCCCCCGCCGCCTGCGCCGCGAGCGAGGAGTGCTCGAACGGAGCCTGCGTGGCCACCGGCAGCGCGGTGGCGAAGGTCACCGGCACGGCGAAGGCGACCGGCGTCGCCGACAACTCGGGCATCACGGTGAAGCTGAAGGGGCCGAGCAACGCACAGACGGTGACGGCGGCCGACGGCCTTTACACCTTCGGCGGCCTGCGCCCCGGGCGCTACACCCTCACCTTCGCGATGGCCTGGACGGCAGAGGCGACCCGTACCGTCGAGGTCATCGCCGCCCAGGGCACGACGACCACCGCGCCACCGGCGACCTTCACGCCGATTGGAGACCTCTCGGGCAAGGCACAGCTTCAGGTCGGCACCGACCATTCGGGCATCACCGTGGTGGCCTTCGGCACCAGCGTGTCGGCGACGACGGACACGGACGGCAACTTCGCGCTGCACGGGCTGCCGGTGGGCACCTACAAGCTGATCGCGAGCCGGGTGCTGTACGTGCCGGCGACCCTCGACAACGTGGTGGTCGCCTACAAGACCACCACCCCGGTCGGGACGCTGACGCTGCAGCCCGCTCCGTCCGGGAACAACAGCACCTTCACCTTCATCTCGACGCCCCCGACGAAGCCCCAGAAGGGCGGCCAGCCGTACAGCTACACGGCCATCGCGGGCGGCGGAGGCGTGCTCGCGCCCAGCTACGGCATCGTGCAGGCCCCGACCGGTTACGCCATCGACAGCGGCACCGGAGTGGTGTCCTACACGCCGTCGCCCGGGTCGAGCTTCACCTTCATGGTCATCCTCTCGGCGATTGACGGGACGGCGGTCGTGTACCAGATCTACCCCCTGACGGTGACGCCGGCATACCAGGCGGTCTCGACGGCCACGGTCAACGACCTGGACACCGTGGGCGCGGAAACGTGGGCGGCCGGGTCGAACCGCGTGTCGCTGTTCGTCGACGGGGGCGAGACCCGCACCTTCGGTTCGGGCTACGGCGCGCTCGACGGCGGTGTCACCGCGGTCAGCCTGGTGAACGGCGCCGCCGTGACGGGCCTGACCTTGCCGGTGGGCACTCTTTCCAGCGTGTCCGGACCGTTCGGGAAGGTAGCAGCCACCTGGCCAGGGGGCACCGTCACGGCCTGGACGAATCCGGACCAGTGGCCGATCGCCTCGAAGGCCGTCGGCGGCAGTGTCACCAGCGTCGCCGTGGCCGACCCCAACGACACGGTCGCTTCCTTCAGCTACCCCTCGGGCACCTTCACCGCCGTCAACGACGGCCTGGCCACGCCCACGAGCGCCTCGGCGTTGACGGGCCTCACCACGTCGACCACGGCGACGGTGCTGACGGACAGCTCGGCGTCCTGGGCGGGGGGTTCGCTCGTCGGCAAGTGGCTGACCAACGCCGACACGAACGCCTGGGTTGCCATCACGGCCAACACCGCCACCACCCTCACCATCACGACGGGCGACCTGACCACGCTGTTCTCGCCCGGCCGGCGGTACTTCATCGTCGGCTACAACGGCTCGAACTCTACCGACTACAAGTT
>JAHFDQ010000475.1 GCA_023248915.1 Archangiaceae bacterium
CTGCTCGAGCTCGGAGGGTTTCCCGAGCCGTTTTTCGGGGCCTCGGCCACCCAGGCGCGGCGCTGGTCGAGGGAGTACCGCGCCCGCCTGATTCAGGAAGACATCTCGACCCTCGAGCGGATTCACGACCTGGGCACCCTCGAGCTGATGATGCTGCGCCTGCCGGACCTGGTGGGGTCGCCGCTGTCGGTCAACGCCCTGCGCGAAGACCTCCAGGTCAGCCACAAGGTCGTGGCCGGGTGGCTGCGGGTGCTCGAACGCCTCTACGCCATCTTCCGGCTGGCCCCCTTCGGAGCGCCCCGAATTCGCGCCGTCAAGAAGGAACAGAAGCACTACCACTTCGACTGGACTGTGGTGCGCGAGCCTTCCTTGCGCTTCGAGAACCTGGTGGCGGCGCACCTGCTGAAGTGGGTCAGCTACCTCGAGGACTCGGAAGGTCGGGACGTCGAGCTGCGCTACTTCCGCGACGTGGACGGCAGGGAGGTGGACTTCGTCGTCGTCGAAGACCAGCGCGTAACGCACCTGGTCGAGTGCAAGTGGTCGGACGCGGACGTGGGGAAGGGGCTGCGGTACCTCGGCGAGCGGTTTCCCAAGGCCGAGGCGTGGCAGGTTTCCGCGACCGGGAAGAAGGACTTCGTGACCCCCGGGGGAATTCGCGTCGCCCCGGCGGTGAAGCTGCTCGGGACGTTGGTGTAGGGGCTGTCTGCGAGGCGCTCTCGGTTATGTTACTAGCTGCCGCGTGGCGCCCCGCCTTTCCGTCGTCGTTCCCTTCTCTCCCCAGACCGCCGAGGCCGCGGCTTCCTTCGCTCGGACGCTGCACGGGCAGGCCCAGGTGCTGCTCGTCGGCGAGGGCGATTTCCCCCTGCCCGAGTCCAACGGCTGCCGCGTCATCCGCGGCGTTCCGGGCAAGGGGCGCGCCATCCGCACGGCGCTCCCCCTGCTCTCCGGCGACGTCACCGTCCTCCAGGACCCCGACCTCGCGTATTCCACCCTCGACTACCCGCGCCTCGTCACTCCCATCTCCGAAGGTCTGGCCGACGCCGTCTTCGGCGCGCGGTCCGGGCGCGTGCGCGGGCTGGCCGACCGGGCGGTTTCCCGCTTCTCGCGCCTGCTCACCGAAGCGCCGCTCGGAGACCCGCTCTCGGGCCAGCGCGCGGTGCGCACCGAGGCGCTGCGTTCTCTCGGCCTGACCTCGAACGGCGACGACGTCGACGCCGAGTTGCTCGCCAAGCTCTCGGCCCGGCTCTACCGGTTGGCCGAGGTGCCCATCGAACCGGCCCGCCCGGCCCGGTCCCCCGTCTCGGCGCAGCTCTCTCGCGCCCGCACGCTGTACCGCTACGCCACCACCCGCGACGACGCCGACAACGAGCACGAGGGCTACACCACGCTGGCGCGCATCGAGACCGGCGCTCCGAACTACAACGCCTGGGTGGGCCGCCGCGTCGCCGAGTGCTGCGGCCAGCGCGTGCTCGAAGTGGGCGCGGGCATCGGCACCATCACCGCCCAGCTCGAGGCCGGCCGCGAGCTGGTGGTGGCGCTCGAGATGGAACCCTTCTACGTCGAGCGGCTCGAACGGCGCTTCCGGGGCAAAGAGCACGTCCGGCCCATGCTCCAGGACGTCGCCCACACCGACTGGGACGGCCTTCGCAAAGAGCGCATCGACACGGTGGTGCTGTCGAACGTCCTCGAGCACATCGAGGGCGACGCCGCCGCGGTGGAAGGCTTCCGGCAGTTGCTGCCCCCCGGCGGGCGCCTGGTGGTGCTGGTGCCGGCCCTGTCCTGGCTGTTCGGGTCGATGGACGAGGCCGTCGGCCATCATCGGCGCTACGACGACAACTCGCTGCGCGCGCTGCTCGAGGGCGCCGGGCTGGAAGTCGAACGCCTCGAGTGGATGAACCTGGTCGGCATTCCGGGCTGGCTCGTCAACAGCCGCCTGTTGCGCCGGAGGTCGATGCCGGTGTTGCAGTTGCGCCTGTACGACCAGGTGGCTCCGTGGCTGGCCAGGGCCGAGGCGATGTTCCCCCGCCTGCCCATCGGCATGAGCCTGTTCGCGGTGGCCCGGGCGCCGGGCGGCGCGCAGTCCGCCTGAGAGCTTTCCGTGGCCCACCCCTCGCGCTCGAAGGTCTTGCTCGAGTGGCTGCGGACCTACCCCGGCCCGGTCGACCTCGGCGACTCCGGCGCCGCCGACGAGCTGGTCAGGGACGCCACCCGGCACGGGCTGGCCGGCCTGCTGCGCCATCAGGTCGCCGAGGCGGGGCTCTCGCTGCCTCCCGAGGCCGCGCGCTCGCTCGGCGTCCAGGCGATGGCGTGGGAAGTGGCGGCGGTGAAGGTCAAGACGCTGCTCTTCCGGGCGCTGAAGGCGCTCGAGGCCCGGGGCGTTCGGCCGGTGCTCTTGAAGGGCTACGGGCTCGCGGCGCGCGTGTACCCGCGGCCGCTGTTGCGCGCCACGTCGGACGTCGACCTGCTGGTCGCTCCCAGCGAGCTCGAGGAGGCCCGCCTGGCGATGCTCTCGCTGGGCCTTTCGCCCGAACCCGACGCCGACGAGTACTACCCGCCCCAGTACCGCCACCACCTGGCCTTCGGCAGCCGCGCCGGCCTGGTCGAGGTGCACTTCCGCCCGATGGCCAACTGGGGGCTGCCGTGGGACGGCGACCTCTTGCTCGCCCGCGCGCGGCGCGGCACCCTCGACGGCCGCGAGGTGCGCTTCCTCTGCCCGGAAGACGAGCTCGTCTACCTGGCGCTGCACGCCGCCGCCCACATGCTGACCCGCGTGGGCTGGCTGTACGACTTGAAGCTGCTGGTGAACGCGCACCCGGCGCTCGAGTGGAAGCGGGTGGTGTCGGTTGCGCGCGACGAGGCGAGGTTGCCCGCGGCCACGTTCTACGCCTTCGACGCGGCCCGGAGGGCGGTGGGCGCCGCCTTCCCCGAGGACGTGATGGCCGCCCTCGCGCCGCCGCGGGTGGCGGTGGCCGCGGCCCGGAGGGTGTTCTCGGACCAGCACCTGGTGGACGGGTACCTGACCGGCCACAAGAAGGTCTGGGCGGCGGCCAAGCTGGTGCTGGCCGACAGCCCGGCGCGAGTGGGGCTGTTCGCGTTGAGGCGCCTGGTGTGGAACGCCCGGCACTCGGCGGTGAAGCGGTTTCCGCGGCTGGGGCTGGTGGTGCCCTAGGCACGTTGAGGAGCATCGAGCGACAGGCGGGAATCAGTCTGCGGTAGGAGGCAGCCATGCGGTACGCGGCAATCATCACGAAGGAAGGTCGGCGCGAGCTGGCGGAGTTTACCGACTGCCCCGGGTGCCAGACCTTTGCCGAGCCCGACGAGCGCATTCTGGACAATGCGCGCGAAGCGCTCGAGGGCTGGCTCGAGTCGCACTTGGCGCGCGGGCTGGTTCCGCCGCGGCCGTCCAAGCGGGCGCCCAAACTGCGCGGACGCGTGCTCTGGGTGGCCGTACCGGCCAAGCTCGGAGTGAAGCTGGTGCTTCGTTGGGCCCGGCAAGAGGCGGGGCTCACCCAGGCCGAGCTGGCGAAAAGGGCGGGAGTCAGCCAGCCGATGATCGCGAAGCTCGAGCACCCAGACCACAACCCTACCCTCGAGACCCTAGAGAAGGTGGCGCACGCCCTCGGTTCCCGGCTCGACGTCACCATGACGCGAATTCAGGACGAGCACGCTGCGCACTGACGCCTCGCCTTCTGGGCTGCTCCGCGCCGCCGCGCCGCCAGGAGCCCGAGCAGGAACCACGGGGCCGCGCCCGCGCTTTTGTCCGAGGCGCAGCCGCAGCCGACCCGGTAGGCCTGCCTCTCAGGCTGCGGAGCCACTTCGACGGCGGTGACGTCGAACGGGCTGCTCTCGGCGCCCGCGAGCCCCGCCGTCGATGCCGTCAGCGTGTAGCCGGCGCCCGGCTGGTCGAGCGTCACGTCGGTGAACGAGGCCGCGCCGGCGACGGCGGACAGGGTGGTGGTGCCTCCGAGAATTGCGCTCCCGGGGTTGCTGCCCACCGACAGACTGATGCTCGCCGTCGAGCCCGTGACGAGGTTGCCCAGACCGTCCCGCACAGCTACCGCCGGAGTGAGTGCGGCGCCGACCTCGGCGCTCGCCGGCTGCACCGTGAAGGCCAGCTTCGCCGCGGCGCCGGCGGTGATGTCGAAGGCGGCGCTGGTCGCGCCGGTGACTCCGGGGGAAGCCGCCGTCAGCGTGTAGCCCGTTCCCACCCGGTCGAGGCTGAGGTTGCTGAACGCCGCCACCCCGCTGACCGCGTTCACCGTGGCCGTCCCGCCGAGCGTCGAGTCGCCCGGGTTGCTCCCGAGCGCCAGCGTCACGCTCGCGGTCGAGGCCGTGACCGGGTTGCCCGACCCGTCCAGCAGCGTCACCGCTGGAGTTAGGACGGCTCCGGCCGCGGTGCTCGCCGGCTGCATCGAGAACGAAAGCGTCGCCGGCGCTCCGGTGGCGACGTCGAAGCTCGCGCTGGTGGCTCCGGTCAGCCCCGCCGCGCTCGCCGACAGCCGGTACCCCACCCCCGGCCTGTCGAGGGCCAGGTCGGAGAAGGAAACCAGGCCGGCCACCGCGGTCTTGGTCAGCGTGCCGGACAGCGTGGCCCCGCCCGGGTTGGCCGCCAGGGCGAGGGTGACGGTCGGCGTCGCGCCCGCCAGCAGGTTGCCGAACGAGTCCTGCACGGCCAGGCCCACGGTGAGGGCGATTCCAGCGGTGGTGCTGGAAGGTCCGGTCACGAAGGCCAGCCTGGCGGCCCCCCCGGCGGTGACGTCGAAGGCCGCGCTGGTCGCTCCGGCCAGCCCCGCCGACGACGCCGACAGCGCGTAACCCACCCCCGGCTTGTCGAGGGACAGGTTGGGGAAGGAAGCGAGCCCGGCCACCGCGTTCACCGGCACGGCCCCCGAGAGCGTCGAGCCGCCCGGGTTGTTGGCCAGGGCAACCGAGATGGTCGCCGTC
>JAHFDQ010000109.1 GCA_023248915.1 Archangiaceae bacterium
GCCTCGACGCGGGCAGTGCCGACGCGGGCTCCGCCACCGACGCGGGCGGTGCCGACGCGGGCTCCACCGCCGACGCGGGCGGTGCCGACGCCGGCGCGGCCGGCGACGCAGGCAGTCCCGATGCGGGGGCTGGCCTCGACGCGGGCAGTGCCGACGCGGGCTCCGCCGCCGATGCGGGCAGTGCCGACGCAGGCTCGACCGTCGACGCGGGCAGTGCCGACGCGGGCTCCGCCGCCGATGCGGGCAGTGCCGACGCAGGCGCGGCCGTCGACGCGGGCGGCTCCGATGCGGGATCTGCCGTCGATGCGGGCGACGTCGACGCGGGCGAAGCCGACGCGGGAGCTACCGTCGACGCGGGCGAAGCCGACGCGGGAGCTACCGTCGACGCGGGCGAAGCCGACGCGGGAGCTACCGTCGACGCGGGCGAAGCCGACGCGGCAGTTGCCGTCGATGCGGGTGGCGCCGACGCAGGCGCTTCGTCCGCCCCAGACGCGGGAGCTACACCCGATGCCGGTGCCACCTCGGACGACGGCGGTGGTGCCGAACCGCCCGACGCTGGCGGCTACCGGGACGTAACCTTCAGCACGCAGTCGTGTGGGTGCGCCGACTCTCCGGCCGGCGCCACGTCGCTCGGCCTCTGGAGCCTCTTGGCGCTCCTGGCGCTCCGCCGTCGGCCACCGCGGCCATAGGACAGTCCGCACTCCAGGGCTGTGAGACCCGAGCTCAGGCCAGTTGCCAGCTCACCCAGACCCCGATGACCGCCAGGGCCGCTCCGGTGCCGATGAGCGCCCACTCGAGTTGGTGCACCCAGACTCGCGGAGCCGCCTCTTCGACCGGCGGGCCGGCTTCGACAGCCTCCTCCGGGGGTGGCTCGGGCTTGGCCGGCGCCGGGGTGACGGGGCCGGTGAAGCGGAGCACCGACTGGCCGACCTCGATGACCGCGCCGTCGTCGAGCGGCACTCGGCCCTCCAGCCGCGCGCCGTTCACGTAGGCGCCGTTCGGGGCGCCCAGGTCTTCCAGCCAGTAGCGCTCGTCCTCGCGCACGACCCGGGCATGGCGGCGCGACACCGAGCGGTCGCGCACCCGGACGTCCACGCCGCTGCCTCGGCCGATGTCGCAGGAGTCGGAGGCGAGCGGGTAGGTGCGGCCGGCGTCGAGGCCCGACAGGCACACGAGCGTCGCCGCGTTCGATGGAGTGGCCTCGGCGGCGCCGGTGAGCAGGCTGCGCAGGACGCAGGCGGTGCCGGCCTGGGCTCGGGCCGGGCCCTCTTCGGGTTTCGCCGGCCTGACGAGGTCGATTCCGTTAGGGAGGGTGACGCGCTCGCCGGGCAGGAGCAGCCGCGCGACGCCAGGAGGGAAGGGCACGTCGCCGACCGAGACCGTCTCGAGCGCACAGAGCGTCAGCCGCGGGGCGTCGACGGTGAGCTTCAGGAACGACGCTGGCAGCTCGGCGATTCGCACGTCGTCGCCTTCACCGCCTCCGAGGGTCGCCTCGCCATTGGAGAGCTCCACGGTGGTGCGGTCGCCGCCTTGCCAGATTTCGAGCTCCACGGCCGGGGGGTCTGAGCAAGCCCGGTGCCTCGCCAACCCCTCGGAACCGCTGGCACGAGGTTCCGCCCGAGTCCCGAGTCGGGGAGCGCCGTCCTCCTGACCGGACCGGGCCGAGGCTGATTTTCCCTCGCGCTGAACCGCGCACACCTCGCGTAGTATGCGCGCCTCTCGATGAAGACCCCTTCGCGCTCCTTTAGGTTCGGCTGGGTTGGACTGCTCGTGGCGGTCGCGCCCCTCGGGTGCCGGGACGAGCAGGCGGGCCCGAAGCCCCGCGCAGCCGCTTCGAGTGCGCCCGCGGCCCCGGCGGGGCCCCGCACCCTCGACACCGTTCCGTCCGACCTGACCTTCCGGAGCGGCGCCACCTGGGCCGGAGGCGCCATCGTCTACCTGGGCACTAGAGTTTCTCCCCCCGACGCGCGCCCGGGCCAGGTGGTGCAGCTTGCGCACTACTTCGTCGCGCTCCGGGCCGCGCCGCAGGGCTTCCAATTCTTCACGCACATCATCGACGCCGACACCGGCCAGATGCTGCTGAACGTCGATCACGAGCCACAGGGGGGCGCGGCTCCTCTGGCGTCGTGGCCGGTCAACAAGGTCATCGAGGACACCCACACGGTGAATCTCCCCGCCGTCCCGGGCCGCCTTCGGGTGGGGCTGGGCTTCTGGCAGGGCCAGGGGCGGCTGTCGGTCGACAGCCCCGAGGCGCACGACGGCCAGCACCAGATGCTGGGCCCCATCTTCGGCAAGGAACCGCCGAAGTTGCCCGAGTACGAGACGGTGCGCACCGCCAAGCCTCCGGTGATGGACGGCACCCTGGACGACCCGGTCTGGCAGAAGGCGGCCGTGGCCGAGCTGGTGCAGAGCTTCGACGGCCGGCCGACGACGCTCCGCACCACCTTCCGGATTCTCTGGGACGACAAGCACCTCTACGTCGGCTTCGACAGCGAAGACCCCGACGTCTGGGGCACCCTGATGAAGCACGACGAGGCCATCTACAACGAAGAGGTCGTCGAGGTGTTCCTCGACGCCGACGCCGACGGAAACACCTACAACGAGCTCGAGCTCTCCCCGAACAACGTCACCTTCGACGCCAGCTTCGTCAAGCGCCGCTCGGACTTGCCCACCGCCATCGCCTGGGAATCGGGCATGAAGACGGCGGTCCGGGTGCGCGGCACGGTGAACAACCCCGCCGACCGCGATCAGGGGTGGACCGGCGAGATGCAGATTCCGTTCGCCTCGCTGACCGCGGTGCCCAACGTCCCGCCGAAGCCAGGCGACCGCTGGCGCTTCAACGCCTACCGGCTCGAGCACCTCGAGCGCCGCCAGGTCGAGGGTCAGGCCTTCTCGCCGCTCTTCGTGGGCGACTTCCACAACCTGCCGCGCTTCGGCTGGCTGGTCTTCAAGTAGCTGGGCCGTCCGGCGGCAACATCGTGAAGCCCTTGTTTCCGGGTAGGCGGTAGGTGGTGAAGTCTCGCCGGTCGAGCGTCAGAATCTCCGAGACTTCCAATTCCTCGGCGGCGACCACGAGGAGCGCGTCGACCAGGTCCATGCGCCGGGCCTCGAACCTCGCGAGCAGCTCGAGGGCACGCACCAACCGAGCTGGGGTAGCCGGAAACACTTCGGTACCCGTCGAGAGGACGAGCTCGATGGCCCGGCGTTGCCCCAACGGCACCTTGCGCAGCAGGTGACACGCTTCGACCAGTACGCCCTCGACGGTGATCAGGCGCGCTCGAAGCGATGCCAGGGCGGCGACGCAGCGTTCATGGTCGCGATCTCGCCGGTTGACCAGCGCAATGACGACGCCGGTGTCCAGCAGAATTCGTCTAGCCACGGGACCTGGGAGCCCAGTGCTCGAGCGCCTTCTCGGCGTCTCGCCCGTGGGGGACTTTGGTGCTGCTCACGCTCCCGATGCCCCGTCGCCCGAGCTCGAAAAGGGTTGGCCCCGTGTCCACCTCGGCCTCACCCAGCTCACGCTGAAGGAGCGAGCGGACGAGCGCCGATGGGGTCTCGCCACGCTCCCGGGCGCGTCGGCCGAGCCTGCGCTGCAGCGGCGCCGAAAGCCGAATCGTCAATGAGGTCTTCAGCGTCTTTCGCTTCATGTCTTACAAGGTAAGGCACGCCTCGCGCGCGTGTCAAACCTACTGCGCCCGGGCCTCGGCGGGCACCGGCGCCGGAACCTGTAGTTCGGACCTCGGGTGGAACGTCTCGACCTTCACGTCGTGCCCGTCGCTGGTGAAGCGGACGGCCCCGTCCAGGTCGGTCCGGTAGCACCTCGCGCCGACGTCCAGGTATCGCTCGACCGCTTCCTCATGCGGAAAGCCGAACCGGTTGTGGTGGCCGACGCAGAAGACGACGAATCGCGGGCGCGTCGCTTCGACGAAGCGCCGGGTCGACGACAGCCGAGAGCCGTGGTGGGGCGCCTTCAACACGGTGATGGGCCCCGGGTCGAGCGTTTCTTCGGCGGCTTCCTGCACGTCGCCCGGCAAGAGGAAGGTCACCTCGCCGTGCCGGGCGCGCAGCACCACGCTCTGGTCGTTCACCGCCTGGAGGAGAATCCGGTCGCGCGGCGGCCCCAGCACCTCGATCTGCGCTTCCCCCAGGGCCAGCGGCGGGTGTCCCGCCTCGACGTGCTCGACCTCGGCCGTCGGCGCGGCGTCGATCACCGCTTGCGTCAGCTCGCCGGGTAGCGTCCCCGCACCGAGCCACAACCGCTCGGCCGGCACCAGCGAGAGCGCCGAGGCGAGGCCCAGCGCGTGGTCCGGGTGAGGGTGAGACAGCACCGCCAGCTTCAATCGCCCGATGCCGCGCTGCCGCAGGTAGGGCAGGACGAAGCGGGCGCCCGTGTCGGCTCCGTCTTGCACGCCGCCACCGTCGATGAGGGCGTGCTGTCCCCGCGACGACAGCACCACTGAGTCGCCCTGGCCCACCGCCAGGAAGGTGACTTCCAGCCCGGGGGTAGGGAACAGGGCGGGGCCGGCGAGGGCAATCGCCGCCACGGCGGGCGCGAGCACCGCCCCCCACCTCCATCGGCCGCGCCCCAGGGCGAACAGGCCCAGCCCCGCATAGTAGAGCGCCGCCGGGCCCGGGGTGAGCGCCGGGACCGGCCACGACGCGCCTGGCAGCGAGGCGAAGAACCGCGCCGCCTCGACCAGCCCCTGCGACGCCCACGTTCCCAGCCAGAGCACCGGCGTGGCCAAGGCCGGCAGCGCCACGTCGAGCGCCGCGCCGCCCGCGGCCAGCCCGGTCAGCACGCCGCACAGCGGGAGCACCACTATGTTGGACACCAGCCCGGCCAGGCTGAGCCGGTGGAAGGCAGCGGCGATGAGGGGCGCTCCGGCGGCGGTCACCGCGACGCTGGCGCAGAACGTCTGTAGCGCCGCCTCGCGTGCCTTCTGGGCGAGGAAGCCGAGGCGCGACTTCGTAGCGGGGTCGGGCCGCGGCACCGGCACCTCCCCCCGTAGCGCCGGCGAAAGGACGATGAGCGAGGCCACCGCGAGGAACGACAGTTGGCTCGACAGGTCCGCCACGCACGCGGGGTCGACCGCCACCACGGCGATGGCCGCGAGCGCCAGGCCGTTCAGGGCGTCGCTCTGCTTCCACAGGGCGAGCCCGCCGAGGAAGACGGTCGCCATCACCGCGGAACGCACCGCGGGCGGCTGGCTGCCGGTGTAGACGACGTAGGCCCAGACGAGCGGCACCGTGAGCGGCGCGGCCACCCGTCGCGCGTCCACGCTCCGAAACGTCCTCCCGGCGCGCACCGCCGCGAACCTCAACGCTCCGAGCGCCAGGAGCGCCAGCGCCGCCACGTGCAGCCCGCTCACCGAAAGGATGTGGGCGAGCCCGCTCCGGGCGAAGGCGTCTTCGAGCTCGTCCCCCAGCGTGGCCCGGAGCCCCGCAGCGAGGGTGAGGTACAGCGAGGCTGCTTCTTCCGACGGCGCGAGGGCGCCCACCCGCTTGGCCAGCCCAGACCGGGCCTCGGCCAGCCACCTCTGCCCGGTGGAAGCCGGCGACAGCACCGCCATCCGCGCGACGTCGAAGCTGCCGGAGAAGGCGACGGCGCGCCTCTTCCTGGGCCCCGCCGCATCGCTCTGGCCCCAGTTGGCGGTGTCTTCCGTCGGCTTCAGCCGGGCGAGCACCAGCACGCGCTGGCCGGGCAGCAGCGCCGAGTCGTCGCGGGTGTAGAGATGCGCCCGAAAGCGCACTTGGGGCGGTTCGAGATCGGGCGCGCGCGAGGCCGCCAGGGTGACTCGCGTCGAGCCGTCGAGATCGTCGACTTCCTCGACTTCGCCCTCGATCCGGGCAGTTCCCCCTTCGGCGAGGTCCGGTGGAACTCGGGTCGCCCCTTCCAGTGTCGAAAGCCCTGCGCCGAGCGAGATGGCGGCGCCGAGCAGGCACAGATGAGCCCCGGAACGCCGCGAAAACACGAAGGAAACTGCCAAGAGGCCGCAGGCGGAGCCGATCAGCGCGAAGGCCGGAACGCTGGCGTTGGGGTGGAGGAACGCACCCACCACAATGCCTACCGCAGGGAAGAACGCCGGTCGCGCGCCCAGGTCGCTCCATCGGAATCGGTCCACGCCCACACCCCCCTCAACCCCAACCACCCGAAACCAGGTACGAAGGGGTCACGCTAGCCCTGGCAGCCACACTGAGTCAAGGCCAGAAGATTGAGAAAGCGTGTAGGTTGTGGTAAGTATTCAAAAAGCATCCCCAAGGAGGCTTCACGAGTGCAGACAAGCTTCAAGACGGGTGACAAGGCTGTCTACCCCGGCCAAGGCGTCGGTGAGGTGATGGGAATCGAGCACACCGAGGTCGCTGGCCAGCGCCAGTCCTTCTACGTGTTGCGCATTCTGGAGAACGGAATGCGAATCATGATTCCGATCAACAAGGTGGGCTCGGTCGGCCTCCGCGAGATCATCAGCGAGGAGGACGTGAAGCAGGTCTATTCCATCCTCAAGGAGAAGGACATCTCGGTCGATTCCACGACCTGGAACCGTCGCTACCGCGAGTACATGGAGAAGATCAAGACCGGCTCGGTCTTCGAGATCGCCGAGGTGCTGCGCGACCTCTACCTGCTCAAGGGCGACAAGGACCTGTCGTTCGGCGAGCGCAAGATGCTGGACACCGCCCGCTCGCTGCTCATCAAAGAGCTCTCGCTCGCCAAGGAGTGCTCCGAGGACGAGATCGAGGCTGACCTGAAGAAGATCTTCAACATCACGGTCTAGCCGGCGAAGGCGTATTCTTTCGGCCCCGGTTCCAGCTCGGAATCGGGGCCTTTTTCATGGAAAGCCATCCCCTCCAGGACGACCGCGAGGCCCGAATCGCCGAGCTCGAGGGGCGGCTGGCGCGGCAGAGCGGGGTGGGGGTGAAGGCGCCGGTCGCGGCCGTGGCGGTGGCGCTCTGCCTCGGGCTGCTCTGGTACGAGCGGCTCGACCTCGCCTACTACGTCGGGTCGCGCGACCCCATCGGGCTCGGGGCCGAGGGCGACTACCACTTCGAGCGGCTCAGCTCGAACCACTACGCGCAGATTCACGGCACGCCGACGACGCGCGGGGCCTACTCGTCCGAGCGAGGCCAGACCTACGTGGCGGTGGGGTTGAGGGACACGCCAGTGCTGGTGTACCGGCCGGCGCTGCCAGGCGAAGCGCCCCCGCGGCAGCCCGGCCAGACGCCCTTCGCGGTGCGGGGGAGGCTGCTCTCGCAGCCAGACGCCGAACGCTACTCCGACGCCTTCAAGCTGCTCGGCGAGGCGGGCGAGGTCCGTCCCCGGGACGGCCTCTTGTGGGTGCTGGTCGAGGGCGAGCGGCCGGGGGCCGACACGCTGACCGCGGCGTTGGCGGCGGCGGTCGGGGCGTTCGCGCTCTTGAACGGCTGGTTCTTTGCCCGCGACGTCAGGCACCGGCTTCGCGCCCTGCGCCGGGGGCCGCCCGAGGCTCAGTCGCCGAAGGCCTGATCGATCGCCGAGGCCTTCGAGGTTTCCTCGGTGTCGGCCGCCTTCGCCGCGGGCTTCACCACTTTGCGCGGAGGCGTCTTGGCTGCCGGGGCCTGCTCGTCACCGAACGCGTCGTCGATGGTCTTCTGAGGCGCCTGCTTCTCGGGCTTGTCGCCGGCGTTCAGCTCTTCGAGCTGCGCCTTGGCCCGCGAGTTCTCGGGGTCGTGCTTCATCGCGGCCTGGAACGCGAGCTTGGCGGCGTCGGTGTTGCCGTTCTCGACGTGGGTGAGCCCGACCAGCGTCCACAACCCCGAGAGCTGGCGGCGAATCTCGGTGCCGTACTTGCTCCAGCCGCTCGAGATCTGCTCGTCGAGCTTGAGCGCGGCGTCGAAGTGCTTGATGGCGGCGGTGCCGTTCTTGGAAGCGATGGCCGCTCCGCCGGCGTTGTACTCGGCCAGGAACTTGGTCAGCTTGCCGGCCAACTCCGAGTCGCCCGCGCGCCGGGCAGCCTCGAGCGACGCGGTCGCGTCACCCTTCTCGTAGGCGGTGAGCAGCGACGAGCGCTTGGCGCTGGAGGTCAGCGCGCGGGTGGGGGCCGCCGCCTCGGGCTCGACGGGCTCGACCTTGGCGGCGCTGGCCACGCGCACTTGGGCCGGGTGGTGTGCGCGGTTGACCGACACCGCAACGGCCCGGGGGGCTTCAGCGACAGGCGCGGGCTCCACCGCGGGCGCGGCTTCCACGGCGGCGGCCTTCTGGGTTTCCATTGCCTCTTTCATCCGCTGCTCGACCAGGCGGGCCTTCTCGGCCTCGGACAGGGCGGGGGCCCGGGATGCGCGGCGGTCGGAGGGAGACGCGGTCGCCTTGGTCGTCGGCTGAAGCGCCTGGAACGAGGGCCCGGTGCTCGGGACGCTGAGCCAGGCGAACATCAGCACGCCGGCCAGGCCGAAGCCCGCCGCGCCCGCGAAGAGCGCGATCTTCATCACGTTGGCGGTGGGCGCCTTCTGCCTGGCCGGAGCCGCGGTCTTCGGCGCGGGTGCGGGCTTGACCTTGAGCTGCCCCTTGGCATTGGCCGGTGCCTGGGCCTGCTGGAGCGGCCCGCGGAGCTTCACGACCGCGTTGCCGACGGAGATCTGGTCGCCCGGGTAGATTTCTATTTCGGTGGCGATGCGGATCTTGTTGACGAAGGTGCCGTTCTGGCTGCCGAAGTCCCGGAGGTAGAACTGTTCGCCCGAGCGGGTGAGCTGCGCGTGGCGCCGGCTGATCGACGAGTGCTGCAGGCGGAGGTCCGACACCGAGGCGCGGCCGATCACCTGGGCGCCCTGGCGAATCTGCACCAACTGCCCGGCTCCGGGGCCGCGCTCGACGTACAGGAACGAGGGCTTGAACCCGTCGTTCACGACCGACGGATCATAGTTTTGAGGCAGCTCTTCGTCCTGCTTCTCGGTGTTGTAGATCGTCGTCGGAATCGCTTCTTCCGCCTTCTTCACCATCGGCCGACGACCTCCAGACGGGTATTGTGGCACGCGCTGCGGCAGAGGGTCATCGGCGCGCAGCGGCTTGATCTCGCCGTCGTCAAACGGCAACTCGGTTTCGGGAAGTCTCGGGCTCATCGACGGGCGGCCTCGGGGCGGAGTGCGTTTCGGGTCGATCGGCATGGCGCGGACTCCCTAGCAAACAGGTGGCCAAAGGTATTGTCGAGTCGCACGTGGATTTGTTGCGCGAATCCGAGAGCTTGGCCTCCAACGGCGTTAGATCTCCAGGGGTTTCATGGCCGACCTGTCCGAATCGGCAACGAATTCCGCTGAAACTGTACGAAAGGACGACGGATAGGGTCTCGAATTTGTGAATGACTGAACGGCTTGTCGGTGGGAACATCGCGCGTCCCTGATCCTGAATCGAGAGCCCGGAATGCGCGCGTCCCAACTGACTTTGCTTGGAATGGTTGCAGGTCTGGCTGTCCTCACCGGGTGCCCGACGCCAGGCGGGGGCAACCCCGAGCCACCTGCGGACGGGGGGCCGGCTACCGTTGACGTCAAGACGGTGGACTTGGCCGCCACAGCCGTTCGACTCGCGGTGGGCAAGACGGTCGAGCTGACCGCCACCGCCAAGGACTTGGCGGGGCAGGCGATACCGGAAGCTGACATCATGTTCAGGTCGAGCGACGTGGCGGCGGCCACGGTGGACTCCAGTGGCTTGGTCACAGGGAAGGCCGCCGGAGCCCTCACCGTCACCGCCTCCAGTGGCACGGCCTCGAGCGCCCCGCTGGGGCTGGCGGTCTACCCGGACCTGCAGGGGGTGGTTCCCGCGTCTGGCGCCCCGGGCACGGCGATCACCCTCACCGGCGTCGGGTTCGGCGCGGTGCAGGGCACGGCCACCGTTCAGTTCGGATCAAGCTCTGTGGCGGTCACCAGTTGGAGTGCCACGTCGATCGTCCTGGCGGTTCCGAGCCTCACGGCTGGGACGACCTCGGTGACGGTCACGGTGGCCGGCCAGTCGAGCGTCGCGTTTCCGTTCGAGGTGAAGGTCGGCCCGGCCGCCTCGGTCGAGATCTCCGCGGCGTCGAGCCGAGTCGCGGTGGGCAAGACGCTTCAGCTCACGGCGACCGCCAAGGACGCGCTGGGGCAAGTGGCGACGGGCGCGACGTTCACGTTCGCTCCCAGCGACACCGCCCTGGCCACCGCGAACGCGGCAGGCCTGGTGTCGGGCGTGTCGGCGGGCGCGGTCACCTTCACGGCCACGAGCGGCCTGGCATCTTCCGCGGCGCTCGCCCTGAGCGTCTTTCCCGATCTGGTGGCCGTCACGCCGACGTCCGGTCCGCCCGGTGCCGTCGTCGCCGTCACCGGCCACGGCTTCGGCGCGGCCCAGGGAACCAGCACCGTCAAGTTCGGGACGACCGCTTCGGTCGTCACGGCCTGGAACGACACCTCCATCTCTGCCACCGTCCCGACGCTGTCCGGCGGCTCGAGCCCGGTGACGGTGACCGTGGCCGCCCAGGCCAGCGACTCGTCGCCCTTCACCGTCACTCCCGTCGCGACGGTCGAGCTGACCGGTCCGGCGGCGAAGGTGATCGCCGGCAAGACGCTCCAGCTCACCGCGGTGGCGAAGGACTCCGGCGGCAACGTCCTCGCCGTGCCCATCACGTTCGAGACCAGCGCGGCGACCGTCGCCACCGTTTCCCCGGGCGGTCTGGTGAGCGGCTTGTCGGCCGGGTCTGTACAGATCACCGCCCGGAGCGGGGGCATTCCCAGCACGCCGCTGGCGCTCGGCGTCGCCCCAGACCTGCAGGGAGCGACTCCCAGCGCCGGACCCGTCGGGACGACGGTGACGCTCTCCGGCGTGGGCTTCGGCACCGCCGCGGGCACCGTTCTCTTCGGCAGCGACGCGGCCACGGTCGAGGAATGGACCGACACCGCCATCGTCGCCACGGTCGCGGTCGATGCGCCGGGCTCGGCGCCGGTCACGGTCGCCGTGGCCGGCAACGCCAGCGACCCCGTCGGGTTCACCCTCACCGGCGAGCCGTCCATAACCAGCTTCCACCCGGCCGAGCTGGCCCCCGGAATCCGGGGCCCGGTGCGCATTCAGGGCCACCATCTCGACGGCACTACCAGCGTCGACTTCCTGAAGCCGGGCGGAGCGGTCGACTCGGCCATCACGGTGGCGGTGGTTTCATCGACGGCCACCGAGATTCTCCTCGACGTGACCGCCGACCTCGTGGGCGGCGCGCGCACCCTGGTCGTCCACACCGCCGCGAACGGCGACAGCACCGGCGTGCGTTCCGCGCACAACGAATTCCTGAAGATGCGCCGCACCGGGGGCCTCAGGCGGTTGGGCGGGACGGGGACGGCGGGCTACGCCGGCGACAACGGCCCGGTCTCGGCTGCCCAGTTCAACGCGCCCCGCGGGCTGGCGGTGAGCAGCGACATGGTGTTCATCGCCGACAGCTTGAATCACTGCGTGCGCGGCACCCTGAAGGCGGGCGGCCCGGCCTCGCGCCTCTTGCCGACCGGCGTCCGGGTGGGGCGCGGCCAGGTGGTCACCATCGCCGGCACCTGCGGCACGGCCGGGAACGGTGGGGACGGCGGCTCGATGCTCGCGGCCCAGCTCGAGAACCCCGCCGCGCTCGCCTATGACTCCGTCCGGGGGTTGCTCTTCATCGCCGACGCGGACGATCACCGCGTCCGGGTCGCGAACCTGGGCACCGGCCCGCAGACCCTCGACACGCTGACGCTCGGGCCGGGCGACCTGTCCACCCTGGTCGGGACGGGGACCGCGGGTTCCGGGGCGAACGAGCTGAATTCGCCGCAAGGCTTGTTTCTCGACGCCAACGGCGTGCTCTTCATCGCCGACACGCTGAACGGCATGGTGCGCGCGTTGTTGACGCAGCAGGTGTCGCTGCCACCGCTGGGCGGCGTGACGATTCAGCCGTTCGCGCTGGCCACCGTCGCGGGCAACGGCGTCGGCACTCCGGTGCCCGGGCCGGCGCTGAGCTCGCCGCTCGGAGAGCCGGTGGGGGTGGCGCTGCTGCCGCAGAATCAGCTTGCCATCGCCGACAAGGCGTCCGCGAAGGTGCTGGTGGTGAACCTCGATGCGGCCAGCCACTCGCTGCTGAACGGCAGCCTCTCGGTCGGCGCCGGAAGCCTCGACGTGCTTCCCACGACCGGAACCGTGCTGGGAGCGCCGACCGGCCTCGCCTACGACGGCGTGGGCGGGCTGTACGTCACCGATCCGTCGAACTCGCGCGTCTACGGCATCGCGCTGGGGATGGCCGGGCTCTATGCCGGAGGCGGCGGTGGAGCGGGCGGCGCCATCGGAGCGGGCGGCGCCGGGTCGATTCTGGGGGGCGGTTCGGGCGGCGACTTCGGGTCGATCTGGTCGTCGGCGCTGGGAGCCCCGAGCGGCATCGCCTTCTGGGACAACCACATCTACTACTGCGACTCGGGGTCGAGCACTTTCTGGGACGCCAGCGTCGGGTACACGGGCAACCCGTATGACGGCTTCCACGGGACGCCGGCGGCGACTGCGCCCGGGTGCACGCTTTCCACCGACGACGGGACCTTCACCTGCGGCACCAACGTCACCTACACCGGCGTCTCGGACGGCATCTTCAGCTTCCAGGACTTCATCGTGGCCGCGGGAGACACGGTGAACATCGTCGGCACCCAGCGGGCGTTCATCATGGCCGCGGGCACCATCGCCATTCACGGCACTCTGGACATTACCGGCAACTCGTCGGGAATCCGGCAGGGGTGCCCGCTGACGTGCGGAACCTGCTCGGCGAGCTTTGCCACTGGCCCGAGCGGCGGAAGCTCGCACATGAACACCTGCTGTTCGCCGTTCTACTCGATCGACTGCAGCGACTTGCCGCCGGCGACCTATGGCACGCCCGAGCTCGCGACCATGACTGGTGGAGCTGCCGTCGCCTGGGGCCTCGCGCCGACGGGAGCGCTGCTGTTGGCGGCGCAGGGCAGCATCACCGTGGACGGTTCAATCGTGGCGAAGGGGGCCGTTCCGATCAAGTGCAACAGCGGCGGGCCGACGGGCACCGGCGGCAGCTCGTCGGGTGGAGCCGTGAAGTTGGTCTCGCTGGGAGGCGACGTCACCGTGACCGGTTCAATCGACGCGTCCGGAGG
>JAHFDQ010000476.1 GCA_023248915.1 Archangiaceae bacterium
GCGGCAGGTGGTCGCCGAGGCGGGAAAGTGACGAAGCGCGGCGCCGGTGGAACGGCCGCCCTGGCGGCGCTGGCGGTGGCTTCCGTCGCCTTCGGGTACATCTTGCCCGGGCCGTCCATCTTGAAGCGGCTGGCCGAGGGGCGCGACGAGCTGCAGCTGGCGACGCTGAAAGTCGACGGCACCCTGTCCTTCTTCGGCAGCGCCGCAAGGGAAGCGGGGGCCGCGCTGGGGCTGCCCGCCGACCGCGACGAGCTTCAGGTCGACGCCGCCGCCTCGTTGAAGGTGCCTGGCCGCTGCCGGCTCGAGGCCTCGTCGCTCGACACCGGCAAGAGCTCGGCGGCCATCGACAGCCACGCCAAGCGCCGCGCCGAAGGCAACGAGCTGGCGTCGCTCGCAGTGGCGCTCGAGCAGCTCTGCCCGCTCTTGGCGTCCCGGTCGGCCACCGGCGGCGAGTCGCGGCAGGCGATCGAGCGGCACTTGGCGGCCCTGAAGGTCGACATCAACAAAGTTTCCCTGGCCCGCCAGGGCGGTCAGGTCGTCTACGTGCTCGGCGAGCCGGCCGAGGGCAGCCCGCAGCTCTGGGTCTACAAGGACAACTTCATGCCCGCGCGGCTGCGCTTTGCCGCCGACGGCCTCGCCTGGGACTTGCGGCTGCTCGACTATTCCTCGCCCGCCACCGGAGAGTGGTTTCCCCGCGTGGTCGAGCTGGACCGGAAGGGCGAGCCCTGGCTGCGCTTCACCGGCCTGACCGCCGACGCGAAGGCGAAGCTCGACGACAAGCTGTTCTAGGAATCGAACACCGCGCCGCTGAAGACCAGCGCCGTAATCACCAGGCCCACGCCGGTCAGGGCCAGCCCCGTGATGGGCCGCCAGCGGACGTTCCGCGCCGGCGGGTGCTTGGCCTTGACCAGCGCGACGACGTTCACCACCACCGAGATGATCTGCAGCACCGGAACGGGCAACAGGGCGATGCAGCCCAGCACCAGCGCCGCCGTCTGCAGCCCAGTGCCGGAAGAGACCGTCTGCGGCGCGACCGAGCGCCCGCGAAGGTCCCAGCAGGCGGGACACATCGGCACCGCGTCCGGTCGGGTGCGCCGCTCGCAGGTGACGCACAGGAAGCTGCCGCAGCGCCCGCACACCCAGGCCGCCGCCACCGTTGGGTGGTCGCGGCAGAGGGCTCCTTCGGGAGCCGGCGTCACCACCTAGGCAGGCATGCGCGAAGCCAGCGCGGGACGGCGCGACGCTCCGCCGGTCAGGTGCGTGCGAATCTGAGTCGCCGCGGCCTCGCTGGGGATGTTCAGGCTGGTGCTCCCGTCGGCGATGCGCGTGCAGGTGACGGTCTTGCCCTTCACGAAGGCGAACCAGACGGCGATCGGCACGGCGAAGGTCAGGAGCAGGAGCGCCACCCCGACGGCCGGCGAGTCGGTCGCCAGCGCCACCGCGCCGCCGATGAGCAGCCCGATCGCCGCCGTGATGGCGAGGCCGAAGAAGATTCTCCCCCGGCGCCACGCTGAGTAGGCCTCTTCCGTGAACGGAAGCTCGCCCTTGACGCGCTTGGTGAGAATCGCAGCCACGATGGCCATCACCAGGACGTTGACGAGGATGAGCACCGTCACCCAGCGCGGGTACCAGGCGAACTTCACCTTCTTCCACACCACGCCCTGGGTCGCGCCGGTCACCACGCACACCGGTGGCAGGTCGAAGGAATTGAGCTCGTTGTCGGGGACGATGATCTGGGCCATGAGTCCGCTTCATAGCCCAGGGGCATTCCCTGCGCTCGCCTCCGTCGCCGTCTGCCACCCAGCCGGTTCGTTGACCGGGCCCCACGATCTCAGCACCGCGACGGTCCTCGACGCGCTATGACGTGCTGGTCGGGGGAGGGCTCGGAACCAGCCCAGGCGACACAGCGTGGGCCGCGCCGAGCCGCGCTACCGCCGAGAGACGTTCTTGCCCTTGACCGGGGGCTTCGTCAGCCGCGCGACGTCGTTCTTGAACGCGGCCTCGTCGACCTGCATGCCGTTGAGCAGCGTGCTCATGTTGCGGGTGTGCGCCGCCATCGCCACGGCCTCGTTCACCTCGGCGGCGGTCGCGCCCTCGGCCTTCGCGAATTCGGTGTCCGCGATGATGCAGTAACGGCAGGGAATCTGCGACGCGACGGCGAGGCCAATCAGGCTGATGTACTTGGGCGGCACGGTGCCATGCGGGTTCATCTCGACATCGCGCATCGCTCTCCACGCTCCGACGATTCCGGCCTCGGGAAACTTCTTCATGAACTCCGGAACTTCCCCGAACGCCTGCCCGATTTCCCGGTAGGCCGAAGCGGCGTCGGTGAGCGTCGCCGGCGCTGGGGGCGGGGCGTTCGGGTCCATCTTCTTCATGTGGTCGAACGCCTTCGCCAGGTCGGCTCGGAACTTGGTCTCGTCGAGCTGAACCCCGTTGAAGTAGGTGCTCCAGTGACGAGTGAGGCCGGCCTCGGAAACCGCGACGCCGACCTCCTCTTGCGTTGCGCCGTTGGCCTTCGCGAACTCGGTGTGGCCGACGATGCAGTACTTGCAGGGCACCTGCGCAGAGACCGCCAAGCCGATGAGTTCCTTGTACTTCACAGGAATCGCCGTCTTCGGGTTCATCTGAAGGCCCTTCATCTCCTCCCAGGTTCCCGGCAGGGTGGCGTCCGGGAAGCTCTTGAAGAAGCCGGGAACGAAGCCGACCGTCTTCTCGATATCGTCCAGCGTCGCCTGCGCCGCGGCGCTGCGATCGGCCCCGAAAGCAGTGAACGAAGTAACCGCGACGACTGCTGCGAGCCGCAACTGTGTCCTTGGCGTCATGAGGTGTCCCCCTAGGATTGCGAGTTTGGAACGAGCGCAACGTTCCTAACCGCCGCCCCGGGGACGCGCACCCCTGAATCGCGCGCGCGACCCGCGTCAGTTCACCGACACAGCCGTCCAAGCGGCGGCGACGCCGCCGAGCTCTGCGCTTCCCGCGCCGTACAAGTCGGTCGCGGCCTTCAGCGTCGCCACGCGCGCTCCGGCGTAGTTGGTGTTGCTGGTCATGTAGACGGTCAGCGCGCGGTACCAAATCTTCTCGGCCTTCGCGCGGCCGATTCCAACCACCGTCGACCCGTCGCAGGTGGGCGAGATTGGCTGCCCGTTGACCGGATTCGAGCCTTCCGACAGGAGGTAGAAGAGGTGGTTGGCGACGCCCGAGCTGTAGTGCACGTCGAGGCTGCCGATTCCCGAGTACCAGCATCCTTTCGACGCGCCGTCCTTCGCCGGGTCATACATGTAGCGCAAGGCCACGCCGGGCTTGTTGATGAAAATCCTCTCACCGATGAGGTAATCGCCCAGGTCATTCGCGTTGGCCGCGTAGAACTCCACCGCGGTGCCGAAGATGTCCGAGGTCGCCTCGTTGAGGCCGCCCGACTCGCCCGAGTACAAGAGGCCGGCGGTGCGGCTGGTGACTCCGTGGCTCATCTCGTGGCCGGCCACGTCGAGCGACACCAGCGGGCTGTACGAGACCCCGTCGCCATCGCCGTAAGTCATGCAGAAGCAGCTGTCCGACCAGAAGGCGTTCACGTAGTTGCGGCTGTAGTGGACGCGGCTGTAGGCGCCCTTGCCGTCGTTGGCGATGCCAGTCCGGCCGTGCACGTTCTTGTAGTAGTCCCAGGTGAAGGCCTCGCCCAGGTGCGCGTCGGTGCCCACCGTGGCAGCGTCGAGGACGGTCGAGCTGCCCCAGACGTTGTCCGCGTCGGTGAAGGTGGACCCGCCGGACGTCCTGTTGGCCAGGTTGAGGGTGTACTGGTTGCCGCGGGTCTGGTCGCGGAGCTCGTAGCCGCCCGTTCCGAGCTTCAGCGTGTCCATGTTCATCGTGCCGAGGTAGAGCGTCTTCCCCGAGCCCACCACCGGCGTGGACGGGGTGCCGCCGCCTCCGCTACCCCCGCCGTTGCCGCCCCCTTTGCCCGTCTCGACCGCGTCCCAGCTATCGAGCACCGCGCCGGAAAGTGCGTCCACCAGCACGTGCAGCTCGCTGGGAGTCTGGTCGTCGCGAACGCCCATCACCAGCGCGTCGTAGGCCAAGCGGGCCGGGAAGCTGCGCGCGTACACCACCAGCTCGGCCGACGACTCGCCCGTCGGCAGGCCGACGAAACTCAGAGTACCCACCGCCACCGCATCGCCCGGCGACAGGGTGGGCGTGATGGAGAGAGTCACGGGAGCCGTCAGGGTGGTGGAGACGGTCAGCGCCCCGTCGGAAGCGGTGTGGGTCACCACGTCGCCGCCCAACACCCGCAGGCCTCGGTACGAACGTTCGAGGCGGACGTGCGCCTGGCCGCCCGAATCGAGAATCACTCCTCGCGCGTCGAAGGAATGGCCCTCTCCCGCCTGGGCGAGCTCGGGGTGCTGCGCGAGCCCCTCCAACGCGCGGGTAACCAGCGCCGCGCGGGCCTCAACGGAAAGAGACGAGGTCTCGTCGGTCAGGGAAGTGGGTCGGTCGGCCGTGCCGCACGCCAGCAGAACCAACGGGGCACCGAGCAACAAGAAACCTGCGCGCATTCGCGACTCCCTTGGAAAAGTTCACAGGTTATCCGAACGGGGTGGCGAAAGGTGCGTTCGGGTAGGATAAAACTCGAGGAAGTCCGCCAGCGGCACCGCAAGTGGCCGTAACGTTTGACAAATGGTGCGTAGCGCGAAGTCGCGGCCTCGGGTAGGTGAGCCGGATGCATTGCTCGAATGGTGGGGGGCAAGGTGCCCACCAAGGCCACTCCGAAGTGGCTGATTGCCGGCGTGGTCCGCCTCATCGACCTCGCCTCGCGGGTCACCGGGAAGGAGCCCGATGCCACTCCCGAGCTCATCGAGGAGATGAACGAAGGCTTCACCTGCTCGAGCGCCAAGGCGATTCGGGAACTCGGTTACAGGAC
>JAHFDQ010000477.1 GCA_023248915.1 Archangiaceae bacterium
GGCCCCTCAGCGCCTCGCGCCGGGGCTAATTCCAACCCCTCCTCCGGGTCACATGCCCAGCAGCGCCAACTTGTTCCTAGCGGCCTTCGCCAGCTTCCCCCGGCCCTTCCCCGCGAGCGCATCGAGCAGAGCCAAGCGTTCGGAATCACGGGGCGCGGCCGCGAATTAGATGCGATGGCCCTGCCAGTGCAACCGCACAGCCAGGCGGCTGCCGCCATCGCGATGGCCCGGGGCCCTCTCACTGTTTCTGCAGCGTGTACTGCACGGTCTGCCCGGGGCCGCAGTCTCCCTCGTTGCCGTTCTGCACCTCGGTGATTGTCAGGGTGTTCCCCGAGCGCGCGTAGGTGAACGTCTGGGGCGAGTTGGGGCCACCGTCCGAGCTCGTGTTCCCGCACCCCTGCTGGCACGTCCCCGAGCAAGTCGAAGTACCCGACCCGGTCCAGGTGAAGCTCGACGTGTTCGGGTAGGAAACGGTCGCCGGCTCGTTCTGAACGCAACCATTCGAGTCGGCGTAGCTGCTGGTGCCGGTGGTGTTGCTGATGGTCACCGTCACCGTGCCATGCCCGGTCGTGACCGCGCCGTTGCAGGTGAGCCCGGTCTCTTTCCATGTGCCGTCGACGGGGCCGCCGCCCGAGTAGCTGACTCCGCCGTCGGGCAGGGGCGTGGCCGCCGGGCCCGAGCCGCAAGCGGCTCCGAGAAGAATCCACCCGCACAGCAGCGCCACAACTGCATTTCGGAGGACCTTCGACATGGCTCAGTCTCCCATCGGAAAGGCCGGCCACCCGCCGGGCGCCGGGAAGCTACTACGAGCGCACTTCGCCCAAACCTTCGGCGCCGAGTCATCCGGCGAATTCGTCTTGCCATCAACCCACACCACGTGTGAACTTCGCTTCACACAGGCAAGTCGGGTTTTTCGGGGCGCCGGCTGGGGCGGGGGGAGTCGCCGGAGACGGCGAAGAAGTTCTGCCCTGCCGGCGCCCACTCTCACGGGAGACCCAGCCAGCCGCCTGACACAACGCCGGCATATTTCCGGTATAATTGCCGGCGATGTTTCACCGAATCCTGACCCTGCCCGACGACTCGGCGTTCGTGCTGGGTCCCCGAGCGACCGGCAAGTCGACCTGGATTCGCCAGGTCTTGCCCAATGCCATCGCGTACGACCTCCTGGACACGTCGCTGGCCCTCAAGCTGGCGCGCGAGCCCGCGGTGCTGGGCCACGAGCTGGCCTCGGCGAAGAAGGGCGCCTGGGTGGTCATCGACGAGGTTCAGAAGGTGCCCGCGGTTCTCGACGAGGTGCACCGGCTGATCGAGACCCACGGCTTGAAGTTCCTGTTGTCCGGCTCGAGCGCGCGCAAGCTCAAGCGGGGCGGCGCGAACCTGCTCGCGGGCCGGGCCCTGCGGCAGGAATTCTTCCCCCTCGTCTCGGCCGAAGTTGGCGGCGCCCCAGCCCTCGACCGGGTGCCGTATGGAATGCTGCCGCGCGTCTTCTCATTGGACCGGCCCGTCCCCTACCTCAAGGCCTACTGCGAGACGTACATCACCGAGGAAGTGCAGGCCGAGGCGCTGACCCGGAACATCGGAGGCTTCGCGCGGTTTCTCGAGATCGCCGCGCGGCAGAACGGCGCGGTCACCAACACCGCGAACATCTCGCGCGACGCCCAGGTCGCCCGCCAGACGGTGCAGGGGTTCTTCGACGTGCTCGTCGACACGCTCATCGGCTTCTGGCTGCCCGCCTGGAAGCTCAAGCGCGCGACGAAGCTCGTGGTCCACCCGAAGTTCTACTTCTTCGACGCCGGAGTGGCCCGGGCGCTGACGGGGCGGCTCGCCTACCCGCCCACGCCCGAGGAGCTCGGAGTGTCGTTCGAGACCTACCTCCTGCACGAGCTGCGGGCGTACCTGTCGTACTCTGGCAAGGGCTACGCCCCGAGCTACTTCCGCACCCACGACGGCGTCGAGGTCGACGTGGTGCTCGAGACCCGGGCCGGCTTTCTGGGACTCGAGCTCAAGTCGTCGCGCGAGTGGCGCAGCGAGTTCAACAAGGGCTTCTTGCGGCTGAAGGAAGAGCTGAAGCCGCTTCGGTGCATCGGGGTCTACGCGGGCGCGCGGCGCGCAATATTCAACGGCATCGAGGTGCTGCCCTATGCCGAATTCCTCGAGAAGCTTTGGGCGAACAAGCTACTTCACTGAGGCTCCCGGCCTTCAGGTTCGGCGCCGGCGCCGCCCGACGGCCCACCCGAGCGCCAAGAGCGCCGCGAGAAACACCGACTCCGCGCCCGGCGAGCCCGCGCAGCCGCAGCCGCCGCCCTTCGGAGGCGCCTGCCCGGCGTCGGCAACTTCCCCCGCGTCGATGCCGGCCGACCCCGCGTCCACCCAGGGGCCGGCGTCCGGCGGAATCGGCGCGCAGGCATTATCCACCACCCCGTCGCAGTCGTTGTCGAGGTTGTCGCACCACTCGTCGCCCGGGGTGACTTCCCCCTCGCAGGCGCCGTAGCCCCCGTCGACGCAATTCCGGACGCCGGCGTGGCACAGCCCCACGCCCCGCGTCGTCACCGGCGCGGTGTAGCAAGGGTGGGTGTCGCCGAGCCGGCACGAGCAGCCCTCGTCGACGACTCCGTCGCAATTGTCGTCCACCCCGTTGCACACCTCGGGCGAGGGCGCGCGCGCGGAGCAGGTGACGGGGCTGCCTCCCGAGCACCGGGCGGTGAACTTGACGCAGTCGCCGATGCCGCAGCGTTCCCACCCAATCTCGCCGTTCTCGTCGATTTCCCCGTCGCAGTCGTTGTCCACGCCGTCGCAGACCTCGGGGCTCGGCGCCACTTCGCCCAGGCAAGCCCCCCAGCCGGCGTCTGCCTGGCAAAGCTGCGTCCCCGGCTTGCAGGGCAACGACGGCACCCGCGTTCCGCCGTCCGGAGTGCGCAGCGAATACGAGACGCACGGCCGCGGGTAACCCAGCCCGCCGTCGGGCAGCCGGCAGTCCACGCCGTTGTCGATGACGCCGTCGCAGTCGTTGTCCTTGAAGTCGGCCACCTCGGCGCTCGGGCTGCCGGGCACGCAGACCCCCGGCACGCCGTTCTCGCAGCCCGCGACGGTGCGGAAGCACTCGCCCTGGCCGCAGGTGACGATGGGGAAGCCGTCGTCCACGGCTCCGTCGCAGTCGTTGTCCTTGCCGTCGCACAGTTCGCTCTGCGGCCCCTGCAACCCCACGCAGGCCAAGCGGCCGGACAGGCAATGCAGCACCCCGGCCTTGCACTCGCCGCGCTCGAGCGGTCCCTCGCAGCTCTCTCCGGCGCCGGGGTCGCCCTCGTCCACCTGGCCGTCGCAGTCGTTGTCCAGCCCGTCGCAGGTCTCGGGGAAGGGGCCAATCATGTCGCGGCAGGCGCTCCAGAAGCCGTCGCGGCACGACTGCCAGCCCTGGCGGCACTCTCCGCGCGCCAGGGTCGCGGGGTCGGCGGTGTAGCAGGCCTGCTGGGCGCCGGCGGGGCACTGCTGGACGCCGGTCTCGCAGTCGGCTTCCTTCTGCGGCGACGGGTCATACGGCAGCGCGCAGGAAGCCGTCTGGCCGAGCGCGACCTCGAGCGAGCCGGTCTCCGGGTAGGCGGACCGTCCTCCGTCGGCGCCGAGGAAGAAGAAGTAGTACGGGTGGCAGCCCTCGGGCAGGACGTCGGGGTCGAGGAAGTGCGCTTCGTAGGTGCCGTTGTCGTCGAAGCCCCAGGCGCGGTCGAGGTCGAAGCAGTGGCCGCTCACCACCACCTCGGACCGTCGGGGGCGCCGCCCGCTCGAGTCGTAGTAGTTGGCGGCGAAGTAGAGCGCCGAGGTGTTGGCGGGGTTGGGAGGGGAGAACATGGCGCTGGCGGCCGGAATGGAAGGCACGCTGACGGGGGCGTCGCCGAAGCCCTCGGTCCAGTACCAGCCCGAGCAGGCGGTCGCCGGAGCCTGATACGCGCCGGTGCCCGCCTGGGTGAAAGCGCCGTAGATGTTCTGCTGGCGGTCGCCGTCGGTCTGCATCCACGAGCACCAGGCCTCGTAGGGCGAGCCCTGGTTTCCGGCGACGCTCTCCGAGGCGTAGGAATTGAAGCCGAACAGGCGGTACCGGTCGGCGGCGGTGCTGCCGGGCCCGGCGTCGCAAGTCTTATTGCAGCCCGACCCGGTGCACTCGCCGGCGGAAACGCACTGAATCGACCCGCCGCCCGCGTCGCCCAATTCACAGCAACTGTCGTGCTGAAAGCAACCCAGCTCGGAGAGGTGCTTCGAGGTGAAGCGAGCGCCGACGGCGGCCTGCTGATTCCAGACCAGGGGGCGCAGCTTGACGGAAGCACCTTGCTCGCTGGTCCAGTCGCCGCACTCGTTGCCGTTGGGAGTGGTGGCGCTGTGGCGGGCCTGGTTGGTGAGAACGAGCAGCATGCGCTCGAAGTCGTTCGGGTAGCCGGCCACCACCTCGCCGAGGGGCTGGCGAGACGTCGAAGAAGGCGCCTCCACCGGAATCGCCTGACCCGAGCAGGAAGCGAGGGTGAGCAACAGGAGCAATTCCGTTCGGCCCGAGCGGAGTCGAGGGCTCAACCCTGCGACAAATTCCGTTTTGCCCGAGCGGAGTCGGGGGCCCCCGCTCGACTTCGCTTCGCTACGCTCGGGGTGAACGGAACTTCGCCGGCGCGCGGCGGCAATCGCCAGCGCAGCCAAAGCAAACGGCGCGAGCGCCCCCTGCCCTGCCCCGCCGCAACCGCACCCCTTCGGCGGAGGCGTAGGCGCCGGGTCCGCCGCCCCCTGCGCCGACACCGTCACCGTTGCCTGGGAGGACTTCAGCCCCACTGTGCAAGTAACCACCGCCTGTCCCTCGTCCCCGCCGGCGGTGAAGAGCCCGTTGCCGTCGATGCTTCCCCCACCCGTCACACCCCAACTCGCCGCGGGCAACGG
>JAHFDQ010000478.1 GCA_023248915.1 Archangiaceae bacterium
GTCGGTGTCGGACGCTGGCCTTCTTGACTCCGGACCAACCGATTCCGGACCAACCGACGGCGAAACGGGCGCCTCGGACTCCGGTTCATTCGGCGCTCCGGCCGACTCCGCGCGGGCCCTCACCTACCTCGCCGGTCCGTGCGGTTGCTCGCAGGGCGGGCTGGGGGCCCTGGTCTGGCTCCTTGCGGTCGTTCTGTCCCGCCGGTCGCGATCGCGCGGGCGGTAGACGTCCACCTACGCCAGAACCTGGCTGGGGACCATGAATAGCGACCCCGCAGCGTCGTCGGGAAGCCTCCGTGGCCGGCTGTTGTCAGGAGGTTCTCGCCATGCCCCCGAAACTCTTGGTGGCGCTGAGCTGTGCGGCTCTTCTCGTCGCCGCAGGCCCGGCCGAAGCGCGGGTCGGCAAGCGTTCGAATGCACCCGCCTCACCCAACGGCGCGCACGCCGCGACGCCCGTCGCCAACAACCGAGGAGGCCGGGCCGTCTACGTTGCGCCAGCGTACTAGGCGCCCAGACGCGGGCCTGACCACGTTCGCCCGTTCGGCTGGAACGGCGGCAGGCGCGGCTACGGGTATGCGCCCGTCTACGTCGCCCCCTACGCGGCGGCGCCCGTGTACGCGACGCCGGTGTACACCGCGCCAGTGTACCCGGCCCCGGTGTACGTCAGACCCACGTACGCGGCGCCGGCCCCCGCGCTGGAAGAATCCCGCGAAGAGCCGGCCGCGCGCGTCCGGGTCGCCCTGGGCGCCGAGGGAATGGCCTTCCCCGGCGGCGCTTCGGCGGGCCTCACGTTCGGTCTCGAGGGCGAACGCTGGGGCTTCTCGTCGGCGTACAACTTCCTCCGCGTCGGGGCCGATGACAGCTCGGGCGGCACCGACACCCTCCAGCAGCTCAACGCCCACCTGACCTACGCGCTCCTGGCCGGTTCGCGGGGTCGCCTTCGCGTCGAGGCGGGCGCCGACTCGGTCTTCGCCCCGCAACTGATGGCGATGGGCCCCAGCCTCGGAGCATCAGGAGTGCTCTGGCTGGGCGGCCCGTTCGCGTTGGAAGGCGCGGTCTCGGTCACGCCCTTCCCGTACCGGCAGGTGGAAGCCCGGGCCGGCGTCGCGCTCGGGCTCGGACCGGTGGGACTGCGCGGAGGCTGGAGGACGCTCTACCTCGACGACGCCGGCATGAGCGACGGTTCGGCCCACCAGGACCTCTTCAGCGGCCCGTATGTGGGGCTGGGCCTCGCCCTCTAGAGCGGCTATCGACCCGCGACGAGCCTGGCGCCGACGAGCAACGCGAACGCGCCCACCACGGCCCCGATGAAGCCGGTCGGGTGCAGGACGCGCCAGTTGCCGAAGACAATCCAACCGAGCAGTCCCATGCATTGCTCCTGACCGAACCGAGCAGAGAATAGCCGACTCTGCCTTGGGAGATTCAGCCGCGCCCGGGCTTCTTGCGCTCGAGCTCCTCGAGCACCCTTCCCAAATCGTCGGGGGCTCCGTCGATGACGTGGACGCCGACGCCGGCCTCGCGGTCCGGCGAAGCCTTCGCGGCCACCGTGTGCGAGCTCGGCCGCGGCAACGGGTTCGGCAGCGCGGCCGGTTCGCCGGAATATTCCTCGGCCGCCTCGCCGTCCTCCGCCGGGCCGCCCGAAGCGAGCGTCCAGTCCTGCTTGGCGTCGAGCCAGGCGCGATACCGGGCCAGGCTCCAGCAGCCGTCGGCGGCGCCGCTCTCGAGTACGGTGGCCAGCTTGAAGAACTGCCCCTGGCGGATGAGCGCCCGCGCGCCGCTGCTGCCGGTGAGCACCTCGCACTCCGGCACGCACAGCCCGAGCTCGCGGCGGAATGCCAGCCGCTGCGCCACGACTCCCACCAGGCAGTCGCCCAACTGCGCGCAAATGCCCGGCTGGATGTCCGCCGGGAACGCCGACACCACCCGCTGCAGCGCCTCGGCCACCGTCGAGGAGTGCAGCGTCGCGAGCACCAGGTGGCCGGTCTCGGCGGCGTTGAGGGTCAGGCGCATCACCTCGGGGTCGCGCATCTCGCCCACCAACAGCACGTCGGGGTCCTCGCGCATGGCGTCGTAGAGGCCCTGCTCGAAGGAAGGGGTGTCGCGGCCGATTTCGCGCTGTCGGATGAACGAGCGCTTGGGTGCGAGCGCGTACTCGATGGGGCTCTCGAGGGTGATGATGTGGCGGCTCTCGGCGAGGTTGATTTCCTGCAACAGCGCCGCCACCGTCGAAGTCTTCCCCGAGCCGGTGGGCCCGCTGACCAGGACCAGCCCGTGGGTCGGCTGGACCAGCCGGGCCAGGCTGGGGTGCAGATTGAGCTTCTTCAGCGTGGCCGCCGGCGAGCTGAGCAGCCTCACGGCCAGGCCGACGCCGCGCGCGCTGCGCAGCACGTTGATGCGGCAGCGAACGCCCCGGAAAGAGCGCGACAGGTCGGCGCTGCAGCGCTCGACGAACTCGGACCAGCGCCCGTCGTCGAGGAGCTCGCGCGCCAGCGCCATCGTGTCTGTCCCCGAGACCCGCTCGCCCACCGCGCGCAGGTCGCCGCGAACGCGCACCGTCGCCGGCAGCCCGGGCTCGAGGTGCAAGTCGGACGCCCCCTGCTCGCGAGCCCAGCCAATCCACTTCTCGAGCTGCATCGGTCACCTCCTCGCGCGCGTCACGCAATCGGCGTGCCGGCGCTTGAGACCTCGGGCACCCGGGGCCTGGCCCGGGTGAGTAGGCAGTTTCGGCACGAATCCGGGAACCCGGCACGACATTCCGTCAAACGCGCGGACAGCCGGTAACCCGCAGAGCTGAAAGCTAGGCCCCGGCTCGGTCGGCGAGGAACTCCTCCCGGGACGGATACAGCCGGGCGCTCTTCAGGAAGATGTCCACCACTCTGCCGTCGGAGAGCTGAAAGACTTGGTGCCGGCTGCCCCCCGGCAGGCGGCTTTCGAGGTCCGCATCGCGCGCGCCGGCGGACTGCGCGACGAGCGCGCGCGCCAGCTTGGCGCCGACGGCCTTCCCGGGTCGAACCGCTTCCACCCGCCCCTGATATCGGCGCGGCGAGCGGGCAACAAGCACTTCGAGCGGCCCGCGCCGGGTCCCCGCACACGTCCTGGCCGGACGGCATCCTTGCAAAACAGACTGCAGACATCTGTTTTGCAAGGATGACCGGGGGCCGAGGCGCGCGCTCAGCGCCGGTCCCTTCGCGTCGACCGCCGCGACCGGCCGACCGGGAAGAGCAGCGCGGCCACGCCGGCCAGCGCCCACCAGATGCCCGAGGCGCTCGAGCACGCGCAGCCGATGACCGATTCAGGCGAGCCCGGAAGTCCGCCGTCTTCTCCTTGGCCTGCGTCCTCGCCTACTCCCGTCCCGGGAAGGCCCGAGTCCGAGGCTCCGCCGTCGGAGACCCCTGAGTCGAGCGGGCCACTGTCGGCGCCTCCCGCGTCGGCTGCTCCCCCGTCCGCAACGCTTCCGTCAGCGCCTCCTCCGTCCGAGGCTCCCCCGTCCGCGCCTCCTCCGTCCGGGACTCCCGCGTCCGCCACGCCGGCGTCCGACTGGCCCCCGTCGCCGCTGGACGGGCCCTGCACCTCGACCGAGGCGTTGCCCACCACGCCGCTGGCGTTTGCCTCGACGCAGGCGGAGTACGTGCCCGGCGTGCCGCCCGCGGTGAACAGCCCGCCGGCGGTGATGGTGCCGCAGGACGCCTGGGCGTTCCAGACGGGCTGCACGGTGACCGGGTTGTCGTAGCCGTCGAAGGCCGCCGCGGAGAACGCCTGCGTCTGGCCGAACTCCAGCACGACGCTCGCCGGCGTGACGTCGACCCTCGCCGGGGTGCCCGGCAGCACCGACACGTTCACTGTGGTGGTGAGCCCGCCCACCGAGGCCGAGACCGCCGAGGGGTAGTTGCCGGCCAGGGTGCCGGCGGTGAACAGGCCCGCGGAGTCGACGGAACCGGCCGCGGCCACCGCCACCTGCCAGGCCGCCGTCGCCGCGACGGCGTTGTCGAAGGCGTCCTTGGCGGTGGCCGTGAATTGCTGCGTCGCCTGGACCACGAGCGTCGCCGAGGGCGGAACCACCGTCAGGGTGGCTGCCGGCCCCGGGTCCACCACGACGGCCACCGTGGAGAAGGCCGAGGCGCTCTCGGCGCGGAGGGTGCCGGTGAACGTCCCCGCCGCCGTGCCCGCGGTGAATAGGCCGCTGCCGTCAATGGTGCCGCCCCCGTTCACCACCGACCAACTCACCGTCACCGGCAGCACGTTGCCGCTCGCGTCGCTCACCACTGCGGTCATCGCCTGCGTGCCCTGGACTGCCATCCGCGGGGCTGGCGGGCTGATGACCACCGCCGCCGGAGCGCCCGCCAGCACCGTCACCGAGGCCAGGGCGGTCAGGCTGCTGTCGGTGGCCTTGACGGTGTTGGCGTAGGTCCCCGCGGTGCTGCCCGCGGTGAACAGGCCGGTGCCGCTGTCGATGGTGCCGCCTCCATTCACCACCGCCCAGGTCGGCGTCACCGGCGTGGGGTTGCCGTAGTCGTCGATGCCGCTCGCGGTGAACTGAAGCGTCGAGGCCAGGGTGAGCGTCGCCGGGCTGGGGGCGACTGCGATGCTGACCGCCGCGCCCGGAGCGACGGTGACCGTCGCCGCGCCCGAGAAGGCCCCCACGGTCGCCACCACCGTGTTGGTGAAGGTGCCCGCCACGGTGCCGGCGGTGAACAGGCCGGCCGCGTCGACGGTGCCTCCGCCCGAGGCCACCGACCACGCCGGCGAGATTGTGACGGTGTTCCCGTACGCATCGGCTCCCACGGCGGCGAACTGCTGGGTAGCGCCCACGCCCACCGTCGCCGGGCTCGGGGTGACCGTCACCACGTTCAGGGGACCGGACAGCACTGTCACCGCAGTCTGCGCGCTGACGCCGCCGACGGCCGCCTT
>JAHFDQ010000479.1 GCA_023248915.1 Archangiaceae bacterium
TCCCGAACGCCTCGGCCTCGGCCGGGCGCACTCCGGCCACCAGCACCTCACGGAGTGGCCCGGTCGCCTCGGGCGGCCGCACGTCCACCGTGAGGGCGCGCGCGCCGTCCGGCCGACCAAGCACCGAAAGCGCAAGGACGCCGTCGAACGGCACCACAAGCGAACGGCCGAGCCCCGCGGGCGGTTCGGTGAAGTCGAGGCGCAGGGTACGCGCGTCGAAGTCGAGCGCGAAGCGGCGCCGCCTCAAGGCGCGGCCCGAGGCGTTGGAGCCGGCGGCGACACAGAGCCCGGCGGCCACGACGAAGAGCGTCGCCAGCAAGAGGCGCGGCGCTTCGGGGACGACGAGCTCGGCGACTCCCGCGGCAGCGCACCCGAGCCCGGCGGCGATGAGGCCGGTACCCGCCAAACCGAAGGGCCGCCGGTCGGCCTCGGCCAATAGCAGCGGCGAGTCGTATCGCAGCCGGACGTCGCCCACCCGCTTCACCGGGGCGTGGCCGGCCAGCGCCTGCTCGAAGGTCACGCGGCCCATGGTACGGGCAGAACCGTCCGGCGCCCAGCGCGGACCGCTCGCACCGGCCATACGGCTGTGACATCATCCGCCGCCGAATGGACCTACCATTCGAGACCGGTGACGAGTCCGACGAGGGCGCGGCCGAGACCACGGTCGCGCCGAGCGTGCTCATCGTCGACGACGAACCGGTGGTGCTCGAAGTCCTGAAGCGCTTCCTCGGGCGCGAGAAGGACCTCGAGCTGGTGTCGGCCGAGTCGGCCGAAGAGGCGCTGGCGCTCTTGTCCAAGCGGCGCTTCGACCTCTTGATGACCGACAAGAACTTGCCGGGCATGTCGGGCATCGCGCTGGTGGGCGAGGCGCGGGGCAAGCGCCCGGCGCTCGAGGCCATCATCATGACCGGCTATGCCTCGGCCGAGTCGGTGATCGACGCCCTGGCGGCCGGCGCGTCGGACTACCTGACCAAGCCGTTCGACGACCTGGCGGTCGTCCGGGCCAAGGTGCGCGCGGCGCTCGACCGCCACTCCACCCGGGCGCAGGGCCGGCACGAGGCGCGCGCGCTGGCGAGCGAGGCGGCGAAGCTGCTCACTCACGGCAAGTCGGTGTCGGACTCGGTCTGGAAAGAGCTCGAGCAGCAGCTCGCGGCGTACGAGGCGGCGCCGAAGCAGGCGGCGGACGGAAAAGTGCTGGCGGTGGGCAAGCCCGAGACGCTGGCGCTGATCAGGTCGGCCGGGTTCCAGGTCGAAGCGGTGCGCACCGCCGACGATCCCGAGGTCGCGGGGGCCGAGGCGGTGGTCATCGACGAAGAGTGGCCGCTCTGCCTGGTCGCCGCCGAGCGCTTCAGCCGGACCTCGGCCGAGGTGTTGCTGGTCGCCCGGCCGAACGCCGAGCTGGGAGACCTGCTCGACGCCATCGCCCTGAAGGTCGAGCTGGTGGGCTTCGGTTCGGCGGTGCCCCAGTCGGTGCTGGCGGCCCGGGTGAAGGCGCTGCTCCTTCGGCGCACGGTGCAGCGGGCTCAGTCGGCGCTGCGGGTGGCGCTGGCCAAGTTCCGCGCGGCCTTGGGCGACATCGCCGCGTGATCCAGCGGCGCGGCGCAAGGGTAGGTGCTAGTCTCCGCACCCCTATGGGATTCTTCTCTAGGACAAACGACGCGGCGTCGGTCGCGATCGAGAGGCTGAAGGCCGAGATTCAGCGCAACCCGAAGGACGCGAAGCTGGTACTCGAGCTTGCCGCGGCCTACCGGGCGAAGAACGCGGTGAGCGACGCCGTGGGGTGCTACCTGCGAGCCGCGAACTTGAACCAGCAGGCGGGGCTGTCGAAGCAGGCGGTGGCGCTCGCCAGGCAGGCGTTGCAGCTCGCGCCCAAGCAGCTCGAACCGAACCTCTTCATGGCCGACTACTACGAGCGCGAGGGCCTGAAGGAAGACCAGCGCGGCGTCTTGAAGACGCTCGCCGAGCTGTACAAGACGGCCGGGCGGAACCAAGACGTCGAGAAGGTGCTGGCCAAGATCGAAGCGCTCGGTCCCGGGCGCTGACGGGCGGCGCGCACCGCGCGCTGGGAGATGCCGGCATGCGAGTCCTGGTCACCGGAGCGAACGGCCACATCGGCGCCTGGGTGGTGAAGGCGGCGGTGAAGCGCGGCTGGAAGGTGGTGGGCCGGGGCGAGAAGAAGGCGCTGGAGGCGGGGTCGGACGCGGCCGCGAGCCTGGCCGCGATCGAGGACGTCGGCCGGGGCCACCTTAGCTACGACGGGACGCGCGGGCGGAAGACGCTGGGGCTGACCTATCGTCCGGGCCGCGAGGTGGTGACCGACACCGTGCGCTGGCTGCTGGCGGTCGGCGCGCTGAAGCCGAAGGTGGCGGCGAAGGCGAGAGCCAAGCTGGGCGTCCGGGCGGCCCCCGACCTGGACTGGGCGGCGCGAGTCTGAGCCGCCCCGTGCGCCAACTTCCGTTCACCCAAGGCGCGAACAAGGAGAGTCTGCGGGCCGCCCTCGACTCCGCTCGCGCTGAACGGAAGAGGGCGGCGCGATGGCTCCTCCTACCGCTTGTCCTCGCTGCATGCGGGCCGAGGCCGGTGCCCGTCGCGAGCACCGACGCCGGGCCGGGGCCGCTCGTCCCTCCGGCCGAGCTTTTCGACTGCCGCGCGCCGGGAGTGCCCGACCGCACGAGCTCGACTCCCCCCTCGTGCCTCTTTGACCGGGCCTGTCGCACGAGGCTGGTGACCGGCCACCGCGGAGCAGGGGGAGACCTGGGCAGCGTGGCCCCCGAAGACACGCTCGCGGCCTACCGCGCCGGCATCGCGCTGGGAGTCGATTTCGTCGAGACCGACCCGAGGCCCACCAAGGACGGGGTGCTGGTAAACGTGCACGACACCACGGTGGACCGGGTGACGACCGGCACCGGTTCGGTGGACCAGATGACGCTCGCCGAGGTTCAGGCGTTGCCCCTGCGCACCGACAAGTACGTCGGGGACTTCGCCTGCGAGCGCATCACGACCCTGGTCGACCTCCTGAGGGCGTGCGTCGGCAAGGCGGCGGTGCTGGTGGACGCCAACAAGACCGACCGGGTCGACCTGCTGGTGCAGGCGATTCAGGACGCCGGCGCGGTGGACTGGGCAATCTTCGACACCTCGGGCGTGGCGAAGATCGACCAGGCGCTGCTGCTCGAACCGAACCTTCACACCATGATCCGCGTGACGAGCGTGGCGGACCTCGACGCGCAGTTGCAGCACTTCCCCGCGCACCCGCCGATCATCGTCGAGGTCGACCGGAACGACGCGACCGCCGAGGTGGCGAGCGCGGTCCACGACCGCGGCCACCGCGCGTTCACCGACGTCTTCGTGGAGGACCTCGTGGTGGCGCTCGACGGCCCGCCGCGCGAGTACGACAAGTCCTGGGCGCTCGGCATCGACATCGTCGAGACCGATCGGCCCGCCGAGATGCTGCGCTACCTAGGGAGGAGGTGAGGCCGTCTCGCCGGCCGCTGGCCCTCTTAGCGGCAGGCGCAAGGCGAAGGTCGAACCCTTGCCGACCTCGCTCTGGACGTCGATCTGACCTCCCAATGCCGACGCGATCTGCCGGACGATCCACAGGCCCAGACCTGCCCCGATGCCGTCCGTCGCGACGCGTTCGAACTGGTGGAAGATGCGCTTCTGATCGCCGGGCGAGATTCCGATTCCGTGGTCCCGCACCGTCAACACGCCTGAACCTTCTTTTTGCCGCACCGCGATCTCCACCGGCTTGCCTCGGCCGTATTTCAAGGCGTTCGAGAGCAGGTTGGTGACGACCTGGTCCAGACGGGACCGGTCCCACTGGCTTTCGACGGGGAGGCCGAGGTCGAGCGTCAGGTCGCAGCGGGCTGCCTCCAGCTCGCCGCGAGACCGGGCTGCCACTTCTTGGGCGACCTGCGCAAGATCGACCCGTTCGAGCTGCAGCTTCAGCTTGCCGGCGCCGATCTGCGCCGCGTCGAGCAAGCTGCCGAGCAGCGAGCTGGCCCGGGCGACGAACCGGTGGCACGTGGCGACGTGCTCGAGAAGGGTTGCCGGCGACGGCTGTCCCTTCGAGGCAGTTCTCTCGAGGAGCCCGAGCTGGAGCTCGAGCCCCGCCAGCGGGTTCCGAACGTCATGCGCCGCCATCGAGAGCAGCTCGAGCGCTTCGTTCGCCCGGCGTTCGGCCTGCGCCCGACGAACAGCTTGTTGCCCTGAACGCACCGCAAGCGCTTGTCGAGGACCGCTACCTGGACGGGCAGCTCTTCGAACAGTCGTTCGAGCAGCTTGGGGTCCACAGGCATACTGCCCGTGAACCTGGCCGCACACTGCCAGCGGAACCACCCGAAGCACCGAATCGTCCCGGCGCGCGTCAGGAGCGGAACAGAACGAAAGAGAGGCCCCGAAGTCGCCTCCGGAGCCTCTTGACCCTGCCGGGATTCGAACCCGAGTTTGTGCCGTGAGAGGGCACCGTCCTGACCACTAGACGACAGGGCCAACCTGCTTGAAACGCGCGGCTGTCTATCTGCACCCAACCGAGCAAGTCAATCTGGGGGACTAGGATTCGAACCTAGATAGCCAGCTCCAGAGGCTGGCGTCCTGCCATTAGACGATCCCCCAAGGATCGCTACTTCGTCTTCTTGCCCTTCTTCTCGCCCTTCACCTCCGTTCCCGGCACGACGAAGATTCGCACTTCGTCGTTCGCGACGTAGATGTTCAGCCCTTCCCACCCCTTGCCCGACGGGTTGGCGATGTGCAGCGCCTTGATGCCCGGCTGGTTGACGATGGACTTCCGGGGGTAGCTGTTGGCCGGGTACTCCTTCTTGTAGAACTTCAGCGTCTCTTCGAGGTCCTGCCTGGTCCGGTACCGGTGCTCCGCCACCTTCTGCGCGCCGTCTGGCACCAGCGCGCCACC
>JAHFDQ010000480.1 GCA_023248915.1 Archangiaceae bacterium
AGCGCGCTCCCACAAGCCTTGCAGGCGGCGCCGTCTCCTCCGCAAGCTTCCACAGTAGTGCCCGTCTGGCAGAGGCCGGCTTCATCGCAGCAGCCGAAGCAGGTCGCCGGTCCGCAGGGTTCGGCCTTCCCGCACGACGGAACCATCGAACCAACGAAGCCCAACGAGACACCGAAGACCAACCAGCTCACGTTTTTCATTGCTTGACCCCTGGAAATGCGGCAGGCCTGATACCAGAATCCCGCGCGGACTCCAAACCAGGGCAGGACAACTAATGACGACCATTACTATTGTTACGGGGTTGATCTTGCTCTCCGCGCCCGCGGCGGCCCCAGCGCCGAGGAGGGTGGAGATCTCGGTGACCGAGAAGGGCTTCGAGCCGAACTCCATCCTGGTCAAGAAGGACGAGCCCCTGAAGCTGGTGGTGACGCGAAAGACCGAGGCCACCTGCGCGAAGAAGCTCGTGCTCGACGAAGCGAAAGTCTCCGTGGACCTGCCGATGAACAAGCCGGTCGAGATCGACTTCACCCCGACCAAGTCGGGCCCGGTGAAGTACGGCTGCCAGATGGGGAAGATGATCAGCGGAGTGCTGCTGGTCGAGTAGACACCAACGCCTCGAGCCGTGGGCGCTACGGGTGCGCGTGGTCGTGGTGCAAGTCGGGCGCGTGGTCGTGCTGGTGCGTCAGCGGCTCGTGCCGGTGCGGGTGGGAGTGCTCGCCGGCGAACGGCGGGGAGTGCACGTGCCCGTGGTGGCCGTCGTCGTGGCGGTGCGAGTGCTCGTGCTCGACGCCGGGGTGTGCGTGCGGGTGCCGGTGGCGCTCGGTGACGTGAACCAGCACCCCCAGGGCGAACAGAGCGGCGGAGAGGAGGGTCCAATGCCCCAGCGGCTTCCCGCCCATCGACCAGGCCAGCGCCGCACCCACGAACGGAGCCACGGCGAAGACGGACCCGGTTCGGGCAACTCCGAGGCGCCGCTGGGCCAGGAGGTAGAGCCGCAGGCTCAGCCCGTAGCCGGTCGCGCCGCACGCGAGCAGCGCCAGCGCGGCGCCCGTCCCGGGGAGAGGCTCGTGAAGGGCGAGCGCCGCGGCCGCGGTGGCGATTGCCCCCAGCGCACCCTTGCCCGCGACGACGACCAACGGGTCCCTCGAGGAGAGTCCGCGAGTCAGCGCGTTGTCGAGGGCCCAGGCCGCCGTCGCGCCCGCGATGGCGAGCGCCCCGACCGAATTCCACCCTGCCGTCGGTGCCGTACCGCCGGTGAGCGCGATTCCCCCGACGACCATCAACCCCAGCGCCGCGGCGATTTTCCATCCGATGGGCTCGCGATAAAGGGCCCGGGCGAGGACCACGGTGAAAACGGCCTCCAGGTTCAGCAAGAGCGAGCCCGTCGTCGCTCCAGTGCGCTGAAGACCCCAGGCGAGCAAGGTGGGGGCGAGTCCCGCACCCACTCCGGCGATGGCCACCAGGCGGCCGAGGTCCGTCAGGCGAAGCGGAGTTCCCGCCCGTGCCGACAGCCGGCCGAGCACGATGGCCGCCCCGAAGGCCCCCGCGTAGAGCAACGCCGCGGTCGACAACGGGCCCAGCCCGCGCCCGGCGCGCTCGATGAAGGGCGTCGTCGCCCCGAACGAGAGGGCGGCCAACACCGCGAGGCCGGCCCCTGAGGCGATGGGTGAGCGGGTGGACGGCACGGCACCACTTACCCAATCTCGCCCGCGCCCTGCCAGAGTTTCCCTGCGGCGACCCTGAACTTGCTGCCGGGCCCCGAGTCGAGTTGCTAGCGAACGGTCGCCTCGGAGTGAGGTGCGGTCGAGCCGGGCTCGCCCGGCGCTTTCCCGGCGCCTGCCTGCGCGAAGGTGCGCGCCGTCTGGAGCAACTGCTGGATGCGCGGGTCTGCCGCCGGCGTCGCGGTGGCGGCCAGCGCTTCCTCGGTGCGCCCCAACGCCACCAGCGCGAGAGCCAGCGTCACGCGCGGCGATTCGTCCGCGGAATCGAGCGCCAGCGCCGCCCGGGCGTGTGCGGCGGCCGGCTCGAAGCGGCTCTTCGCGAGCTCGATGGTCGCCATCAGGGCCTCGGTGCGGGCGCCGGGGTTCCAGCCGTACGCCGCCTCGGCGAGAATCGCCGCGCAGAGCAGGTGCCCTTCTTTCAGCACCGACTCCGAGACGGTTCGCAGCAACCTCGGGTCCTTCCCGCTCTTGTCGATGGCGCCGACGAAGGCGTCGATGCGCTCGGCCGGCATGTCGCGGCTCGCGGCGCAGGCGAAGAAGAGGTCGCTCACCGTCTTCAGGCGCGACGGGTCGATGCGCCTGAGGAGCTCGAGCTCGCGGGTGGCGTCGCGCCAACGGCCCTCGCCCCCGTAGGCGCCTGCCAGGTTCAGGCGCACGGCGACGGTCGAGCCGTCGTGGGCGCGGTCCGCTTCCCACAGCGTCACGCCGCTTCGCCACTCGGGAATCCGGGCGAGCGTCCCGGCGCCGAGCGCGGCGGCGGCCGCCGCGAAGGCGACCGGCGCGAGGAAGCGGCCCGGACGGAATCGGCGGGCCAGCGCGTCGCCCGCCAGCGCGAGCCCCGCCGCCAGCGCCAGCGACGGCAAGAGCGTGTAGCGGTCGGCCACCTGAAAGGTGCGCGGCACCAAGCCGGTGACGGCGGCGAACGGCAGCGCCCAGGCCGCGGTGCCGGCCAGCCAGGGCCAGGGCCGGCCCCGGCGCGACCAGACGACCGCGCCCCACAGTGCCCAGAGCAGCCCCGCGGCCGCCAGGCGCCCGTCAAGCCAGCCGACCGGGGTGAATGCGTAGACGGCCTGCGGGTGGCGGGGAATGAGCAACATTCCCAGGTACTGCCAGGGCAGCCAGGCGACGGTGGGCAGCGCGGCGAAGAACGTCCCGCCGGGGAAGGTGTGCTGCGCGGAGGGCGCGCCGAGGTGGAAGACGGCGGCCGCGCCCGCTGCGAAGCCTGCTGGAATCAGCCAGGGCAGAGAGAGCGCGGCCGCCCGGCCCGGTCGGGCCCCGCCGCGCGCCTCGAGCAACGGCACGAGCAGCGCCAGCGGAAACACCATCGACTTGGACAGGAGCGCCGCGCACCACGCGACCACCGACAGGCGCCGGCGGCCCGAGCCGTGGAGCGCGAAGGCGCCGAAGACGAAGAGCACCGAGAGCGCGTCCTTGAGGTTCGCCACCCAGGCCACCGACTCGACCCTCTGCGGGTGGACCGCCCACAGCACCGCCGCCCAGAAGCCGACCCGGCGCGGCACTCCGAAGGTTGCCAGCGCCGAGGGCACAAGCGCCGCGGCCAGCGCGAAGAGGACGAGTTGCAGGGCGTGGTACGGCAAGGGCGCGTCGCCCGCGACGGCATGCACCAGGCAGTAGAGCGAATGCGTCAGCGGGTAGTAGGCGGCGCCGTAGGGCTGGGTGAACGAGGCGGGAATACCGGCGAGGCCTCGGGTCGCCAGCGGGCTGCGGGTGACGTAGTCGACGTCGTCCCAGTTGGTGAGGCCGTTGCGAAGGCTGGGACAGAAGACCGCCAGCGCCAGGGCCGCGAGCAGGGCCGGCCCGAGGGTCCGTCCGGGCGCCCACAGCCCCGGCTTCTCGCTGTCGTCGAGAGTCGTCATCCGCGTCGGGGTCGAGGTGGCCGTCCGAGAAACGACGTTACAGCGCCCGACCCGGCTTCGGGGATTAGGTCGCCGCCCCGAATCAGGCCGGGGGCCAGGCAGGCGGCGTCGGCACGGACGTCACGCGAGGCGGCAGGGGCCCGTCCACCTGGCGTTCGCCTGCGCACAAGGCGCGGAAGAATCACTTTCACCCGGGCTGTTGATGGCGACATGAAGCCCTTCCTCGAGAAGTCGATTTCACCGCCGGTGCTCCGGCCCCCGACGCTCTCCACTCCACTGCGGTACGGGGCGGCTCCGGTCGCCGTCCTGGCGGCGTGGTCGTTTCAGTACGCGATCCTGCCCGAGCCCAGCCTCGCGCCCTTCGTCCTCTTCTACCTGGCCGTCGTGGTGGCGTCCTGGCTGGGAGGCCGCGGGCCAGGGCTGATCGCCACGGTCCTGTCGGCGGCCCTCGCGAACTACTACTTCATCGCCCCTTTTCACGAAATTCGCCTCTCCGGTCCCGAGCTGGTCGCCTCCCTCTTGTTCCTGGGGACGGCCGGTAGCATCTCCTTGCTCTGTGGCTCGCTTCGAACGGCGTTCGACGAGGTGGCAGAGAACTCACAGGCGCTGCGCGAGGCTGACCGCCGCAAGAACGAGTTCCTGGGCATTCTGTCGCACGAGCTCCGCAACCCGCTCACCCCCATCCGCAACAGCCTTCACCTCCTCGGCAGGTCGCACGGGCTGGACGAGCGCTCGGAGACGGCGGTGTCGGTGATCGACCGCCAGGTCACCCAACTGTCGAAGCTGGTGGACGAACTGCTCGACGTGACCCGAATCGCTCGAGGCAAGGTCCAACTGCAGCGCACCCGCCTGGATTTCGATGGGCTCATCCAACGGACCGTCGAAGACTACCGGTCGTTGTTCACGGCAAAGCACCTCGAGCTCGACGTCGACGTGCAGCCGGGGCCTCTCTGGGTCGACGCCGATTCCGCCCGCATGGCCCAGGCCGCGGGGAACCTGCTGCACAACGCGGCGAAGTTCACGCCCGACGGCGGCAGAGTGCGCGTCTCGCTGGCGCGCGACGATGCCGGCCGCGCCGTGCTGGAGGTCGCCGACACCGGCATCGGCATCGACTCGGCGACGCTGGCCCGCCTGTTTCAGCCGTTCGCGCAGGCCGACAGCTCGCTAGACCGCGCCAGCGGCGGCCTCGGCCTCGGGCTGGCCCTGGTGAGGAGCTTGGTCGAGCTGCACGGAGGCGAGGTCGAAGTCTTCAGCCCCGGCCCAGGCGAGGGGGCTCGCTTCACGCTCAAGGTT
>JAHFDQ010000481.1 GCA_023248915.1 Archangiaceae bacterium
ACCGCGCGCACCCCGGCCCGCCGCACCGCCTCGAGAATCCGCTCGGTCGTCTTCCGCGGCGAAGGGTCGGACATGCTGCCGAAGCCGACGTAGGCCGGCGCCGGCCCCGCCTCGAGAAACGACGACAGCCCCGGTGAGAGGCCGCCCGAGTCGGCGAGAAACATCGCGCCGGGTTGAGCGACGGGGACCGGGTGGTCCGCGGGAGCAGCCGCCAGCACCGGGTCAGACGCCAAGATGGGGTGCGCCCCGGTCAGCGACGACCAGACATCGCCGATGGGGCCCAGCTTCCGTTCCGCGCGCACCTCGTTCATCAACGTCCGCAGCAGGCGGCTCCAGTACCACCCGTTGAACGCCCAGGTGGCCCGGTTGGCCCAGTGAGGCATTCCGTGCCAGGGGACCGCGGGGCTGGGGTGGTCGCTGGAAGCCAGCAGCTGGGGGCAAAAGGCGAAGTAGACGTAGGGCTTTCGCAACACCTCCGCGAAGACCGCGCCCACCGCGAAGACGGACGACCCAACCACCAGGTCGACCCCGGCGGTGTGCTGTTCGAGCGCGCCGATTTGGGTGCGCACTTCCTCTCGCAAGAGGGGAATCAGCGTCAAGAGCTCGCGAATCGAGCCGGTGGCGGCTCGCCTCGAGATGTCCTCGTAGTCCAGGCCCACGGGAATCGCCTCGAACCCCGCGTCGCGCGCCAGCGCCATCGAGTTGGGTGGCACCGCCAGCCGCACCGCATGCCCGCGCGCTTCGAGACTGCGCGACAGGGCCAGCATCGGCTGGACGTCGCCCCGGGTGCCGAATGCGCCCACCAGGACTCTCATGGCGATTCCGAGGCTTGCACGGGGCCTCGAGTCTCGCCCGGCTGGCTCGGGCGCCGAAGCTAAATCCGGCGCGTGAATGGTTGTAAGGTTCGCGTGCCATGCTCCACCTGCTCAGGCTCGTCTCGCTGCGCCACTTCTTCGGCGCCCCCTTGCGCACGGGGCTGACCGTGCTCGGCGTCGCCGTCGGCGTGGCCACCATGGTGGGCATCACTTCCATCAACGGTTCGGTCTTGAAGGCTTTCCGCGCCACCGTCGACACCATCGCGGGCAAGGCCGACCTGACCGTCGCCGGCAGCATCTCGGGCTTCGACGACTCGACCGCCGACCAGGTCAAGGCGGTGCCCGGAGTGCTGCACGCCTCGGGCGGCCTCACCGTCATCGCGCCGGTGAAGGGCAGCCCGGGCGAGTCGCTGTACGTCATGGGCGTCGACCTGCTCGACGACGGCTTCTTCCGCAGCTACGAGGCCGTCGACCGCGACATCGGCGCGCTGGCCGACGACCTCGAGTTCCTGAACTCGACCAACCGCATGCTGGTCTCCGAGCGCTTCGCCCACGAGCACCAGCTCAAGGTGGGCGATTCGTTCGTCCTCCAGACCGAAGACGGAGAGCAGCCCTTCGTCGTCCACGCGCTCATCCGCGAGACCGGGCCGGTCAAGGCGTTCGGCGGCGCCGTGGGGGTCATGTACCTGGGGTCGGCCCAGGAAGGCTTCCACCGAGGGCGCACCATCGACCGCGTCGACGTGGCGGTCGACCCGAAGGTGGGGGTGGACGCGGTGAAGGCCTCGCTCGAGCAGGCCCTGGGTAAGGCCTTCGAGGTCGACCGCCCCTCACGCCGCGGAGCCACCGTCTACAAGCAGGTGGCCAGCTTCCAGATGGGGCTGAACCTCGCCTCGGCGGTGGCGCTCTTGGTGGGCGTCTTCCTCGTCTACAACACCGTGTCGATCGGCGTGGTGCAGCGCCGCCGCGAGATTGGCACGCTGCGAGCGCTGGGCGCCACCCGAAGGCGAATTCGTGCGCTCTTCGCGCTCGAGGCGGTGGTGATGGGAGCGCTGGGTTCGGCCCTGGGGCTGCCCTTGGGGGTGGCGGTCGCGCGTGGCGCCATCCGCTTCGTGTCGGACAGCATGGCCACCATCTACGTCCAGGTGAACGCCCGCGAGGTGGTGCTGGGGCCGACCGAGGTAGCCCTCGGCCTGATGGTGGGAATCGCGGGCAGCCTCTTCGCGGCCCTGCGCCCGGCCTACCTGGCGTCGCGCATCGCGCCGGTCGAGGCCCTGCGCCGCGACGCGGCGGTCGGCACCGACGTCGGCTCGTACCGGTCGGGCACCGTCCTGTTGGGCTTCTGCTTCCTCGCGCTCGTCTACCCGCTGACGCTCTTGCCGCCTCCGGTCGAGAACCTGCCGCTCGGGGGAGACCTGTCCATCTTCTGCATCTTGATGGGCATGTCGCTGGTGTCGCCCCTGATTCTGCGCAGCCTGTGGCCCGTCGTCCGCTGGCCGGCCCAGGCGGTGCTGGGGGTAGCCGGCCGGCTCGCCGCCGACAACTTCTCCCGGGCGCCGGCGCGCACCGCGGTGCCGGTCTCGGCGCTGTCCATCGGCGTCGCGATGACCGTCTGCATCGGCGGCTGCGTCTATTCCTTCAAGGACAGCTCGGAGAAGTGGATCGAGGGCTCGGTGCCGGCCGACCTGTTCATCACCTCGTCGGCGCGGGTGGGCGGCGTGTCGAACGTGGCGATGAAGCCCGACTTCGCCGACGAGCTAGCGCGCATTCCGGGAATGGGGCGCATCGACTTCGTGCGCATCTACCCTCACGATGCGCTGGGCTTGCGCATCTTCATCGTCTCGCTGAACCCCGACATCTACTACGCGCGCGGCAAGCCCACCTTCCTCGAGGGTGCGCCTCCCACACCCGGTGAGGCCTCGAACCGCCGGCTCGCGATTTCACAAAACCTGAGCCGGCGCCGCAACCTGCACAAGGGCGACTCGTTCTCGATGCGGACTCCGAGCGGCGAGCGCAGCTACGAGGTCAGCGCCGTCATCCGCGACTACACGTCCGACCAGGGCACCGTCTTCATGGACCGGAGGCTGTTCATCGAAGACTTCAAGGACGACCGAGTCGACACCTTCGAGCTGTACCTGGACGACCCGTCGAAGCTCGACCCGGTGCGGCGCGCCATCACCGAGCGCTTCGGCAAGAGCCGCAACCTCTACGTGCTGTCGAACCACGAATTGCGCGACGAGGCGTTCAACATGCTCGAAGACGCGTTCAGCGTCACCTACGCCATGGAAGGGGTGGCGATGCTCTTGGCGCTGCTCGGGGTGGTGAACACGCTCTTGGCCGCGGTGCTCGACCGCACCCGCGAGATTGGGCTGTTGCGCGCGGTCGGGGCCGACCGGGGCCACATTGTCCGCCTGTTCTCGGGAGAGGCCGCGCTCATCGGGGTGACGGGCGGCGTCTTGGGAGTGTTGGGAGGGGTGGCGACCGGGGTCATCTTGACCTGGGTCGTCGGCACGCAGGCGACCGGCTGGAGCTTCCCGTACCTGTTCCCGTGGCGCCTGTCGCTGCAGATGGTGAGCGCGGCCTCGGTCTGCGCCGTCGTCGCCGGCCTGTACCCGGCGCGGCGGGCGGCGGGACTCGACGTGGTCGAGGCCCTCGCCTACGAGTAGTGACTTGACCCGGTTGAGGACTTCGCTGATCGACTCATGACGATATGACCCACGCTTCGAGCGAATTCCTCCTCTACGCCGCACCTGATGGCGCGGTGAAGGTGCGCGTCCTCTTCGAGGATGAGACCGCGTGGCTCACGCAGAAGGCGCCTGAAGAACGTCGAGGAGCTCAGCCGGGCGGCAACTGTTTCCAAAATGGAAATAGTTCAATCCGAGGGTGGTCGGGACGTCGCACGGGACGTCGAGTTCTACAACCTCGACGCGATCATCGCCGTCGGCTACCGAAGGTAAGCAGGAACCGAACGCGCTCGGCCCGGGCAGATCCGGCAAGAGGCGCTGAGCACCGCCTGTACCCGCGCGGTGGGGCTCGACGTGGTCGAGGCCCTCGCCTACGAGTAATATCTGGCGAATGGGGGACTCACCGCCGGACGGCCCGTTTGCGATCTTGCTCGTCGAGGACGAGCCGGTGATCCGCGAGCTGGTGCGCACCATGCTCTCGGACGGCGAGGTGCAGGTCGAGTGCGCGGCCAACGGCGCCGAGGGGCTGAAGCTGGCCCGGTCGCGGAAGTTCGACCTCATCTTGCTCGACGTGGTGCTGCCGCAGCTCGACGGCATCACCGTCTGCCGCATGCTGAAGAGCGAACCGTCGACGGCGAGCGTGCCCCTGTACATGCTGACGGCGAAGACGAAGAAGTCCGACGTCGAGGTCGCCACCCGGGCGGGCGCCAACGGGTACATCGTCAAGCCGTTCCGCGGGTCCGAGCTGATGGACCTGGTCGAGCGGCTGCGTCGCGAACGGCGGGGCTGACCGCTACTTCAGGCGGGGGTTCAGGTACCGCGCCAGGGCGATCAGGTCTTCCCAGTCGAGCGGGTCGAACTCGAGCGCCAGCGCGCCGTCCGTCTTCCGGCGCACCGTGGCTGGCGTCAGCACCTCGCGGTTACCGGGCAGGGGAATCGCCACCGCCAGCCGCTCGCCCTCGATGCCGGGGTCTTCGACCAGGCACAGCCCCGCCATTGACAGGTCGCGGGCCTTGGCCAACAGCGTTCGCCCGCCCTGCAGCACCTTCACCATCAGGTTCGCCTCGACCCGGGGGTGAAAGCGTTCGACGGGTTCGAGCTTCTTGCGGGCGGCTTGCATGGGGGCTCCTTCTGGGAAAGGCCGCTACAAGTGTCTACCTGTGCGTAGCGCCCGCAACTTTTCGGCCGCCCCCGGTTTCCCTGCGCGCCGGAAGACGTGGTGTGATGCGCGGCCGATGAGCCGGATTCCAGGCGTGAGACTGCTGGTGCTCGCCGCCGCCCTGGCGGCTGCCGGGTGCGGGCGAAAGGCCGCCGACCTCGACGCCGGCCCCCGGTGCACCGTGAGCTCGCAATGCCCCGCCGGGTTCGTCTGCGCGCAAGGCACCTGCG
>JAHFDQ010000482.1 GCA_023248915.1 Archangiaceae bacterium
GCAAGAACACCTTCGACCTCCGACGGCTCTGCGCAATCCAGAACCTCGAGACCATCGCCCGTCGGATCAGCCGTGCGGCGTAACGCGCTGGATGCGGTAACCTGTTCGGCGCTCTAGAGCAGTCGGCCGCCGTGGGATTTGGAGTCACTCAGCATCGAACGTAGCCCAAGGCGACGGAGACTGAGAGCGCGGCGCGAACCTCACACCCTCAGGGGGTAGTCAGCCCCGGCCCCCGGGAAAATCGCTCCGGCGAAAGCCTCTTCTGGTGGCTCTTGCCGAGTTGCTCCCTTCGGCCTCTAGTGGCCTTCCGCCGTGTCCGCACTCCTCCCTCTGCTCGCGGTGCTCGCCACTGCCGATTTCGGCCCCGCCCAGGTTCAGGCCGGAGCCCTGGGCCCGCAGGCGGCCGTCGAAGTGGCTGCGCGGGGGGGCGGGCTGCTGGTCGTTTGGCACGATGCGCAGAAGAGGGCGTATCAGGCCCAGCGCTGGGGCGCCGACGGCAAGCCTCGCGGCGAACCGCTGGAGTTGGGTGGCCCCGGCGGTGGCCTTCCAGCGGTCGTGTCCTGCGGCCCGGGGTACGTGGTGACCTGGACCGAGGCCACGCGACTCGTCGCGGTCGTGCTCGACGACGCCGGCCGCGCAGTCAAGACGCTCGAGGAACCCCAGCACTCCGACCCGAACGCCCGCCCCGGCCTGGCCTGTCTCGACGGCACGGCGCTCGTCACCTGGACCGACAGCTCTCGCCGCCAGATTCACGGGCTCGTTCTCGGGCCCGCGGCGCCCAAACGCCTGGTGCTCTTTGCCGACGATGCGCCTGGGCCATTGAATTCGACCGCGGTCGCTACCGACGGCGCCGAGTTCTTGCTCTTCTTCATGGGCACGGTGGCCCAGCAAACCGGAGTGTGGGCGCTGCCGGTGCGCCGAGACGGCACGGCCGCGACGAGGAAGCCCGCGAGGGTCTGGGCGACCGCGGCCCTCTCCGGCTCCGAGGCGCCGGCCGTCGCCTCGGCCGGGCCGGGCCACTACCTCGTCGCCTGGAGCGCCGGTCCGAACGCGGGAGTCCTCGCCGCGCGCCTGGGGGCCGGCGGGCGACTCTTGGACACCCACCCGCTCGAGCTGAGCCCTGCCAGCGCGTCGAACCCGACAGTCGCCGCCGGAAACGGCCAGTACCAGCTCGCCTGGGCCAACGCGCGTCCGCGGGGTTGCGACCTCGAGGGGGCCCGGGTCGGCCTCGAAGGCCCGCCCTCGGCTGTCCAATCGCTGCACGCTTCGACCGGCACCGCCGCCAACCCCCGGCTCGCCTTCGACGGAACGCGCTTCACCGTCGGCTTCGCCGAGGCGCCCTATGAGATTCCCTCCACCGTCCCCTGCGCGCGAGGGACCGACGTGTGGCTGCGGTCGCTGGGCAGGGAACCCGTGCTGGTCACCCCGGGTCCCGTCTCGCAACGTTCGCCGGTTGCCGCCGCCATCGGCGGCCAATACCTCGCCGCCTGGCTGGATGACGCCTGCCCGCAGGTCGCAGTCCGCGCGGCGCGCGCGACCGCCGCCGGCGCTCTGCTCGACGCCGAGGGCCTGGTGGTGCACCGCGGGCAGTTCAACCGCTCGCTGGCGGTCGCGGGCGGCAGGAGCGCCTACCTGCTGGTATGGGCCGGCCAGGGCATCTTCGCCGCGCGCGTCTCCGCAACTGGCGAGCGGCTCGACAGGGAACCGCTGCGGCTCGGGAGCGGAGGCTGGCCTCAGGTGGCGTGGGACGGCGACGCCTTCCTCGCCGCTTGGGCAGACGGCAACCAGTTGTTGGTGGCGAGGGTGCCGGAAGCGGGCCCGGCTGACCCGCCGAGCGTCGTGGCGCGGGAGACGTCTGGAGCGAACGCTCTGGCGCTCGCCTGCGGGCCCGGGTCGTGCCTGCTCTCCTGGCCGCAGCGCATCAGCTACTACGGCTTCGCTCAGGTCGCGGGTGTCCGGGTCATCCGTGGCAAGCCCGAGACGTTGGGGGCCCGCCCCCGCGCGTTTAGCGGAAACAACGAAGGCTTCGCCGGTGCGCCGGTCCTTGCCTGGGGGGCCGACAGGTTCCTTCTCGGCTGGAACCTGGGACCGCAGGGACTGCGCCTCGGCGGGGTGAACGCTGCGGGACAACCGCTGAAGTTCAGCGGCTCGCCCGGGCAAGGCGGAAGAGCTTCGCTCGCCTTCGACGGCAGCCGCTTCGCGGTCGGCTGGACCCAGGGGCCCGATGCCGGGGCGCTGCGCTGGGCCTACGCCAACCCCGACAGCCTCGAGAGGGCTCGGGAGTTGGGCGTGACGGGCACGGACCTGTCCCTGGCGGCCACCGCGGGCGGCGGCCTGCTGGCCCTCTGGACCGAGGGCGGGGCGACGGAACCGCGACGGGTCCGCATGCGGGTGCTCGCCGAGCACGCCGAACCAAAACCGACCACCGCGCACTCCGTGCCTGCCGACGCTTTCCGGCTCTCCTCGTTGATGGACCGGGCGCGCGCCATCGCCGCGTCACAGCGGAAGGACGGCCAGCGCCCCGACGCAGAGCTGCAACGCCTGTTGCGCCTGCTCGTCGCTCGGGTCCAGAAGACGACCGGCCGCGGCAAGCTGCCGGTCGACCTGGAAACGCTGCGCCTCGATCGCGACCGGCTTTCCACCCGGCCGCTCAAGTGGGAATCGAAGGAAGGAAGGAGAATCTCCATCGGCGACGGCAACAGAGTCGGCGCGCACGACACCTACTGGGTGACGAGGGGCGGCGACTTCAAGGCGGTGTTCGGCAGCGTGCTGGTGGCGGACGGCTCGCTGCGAGTCGGGGCGCTGACAGACTCCGTCATCGTCGCCACGGGCGATGTCGACCTCGGCAGCGTCGATCGGGGGCTGGTGGTTTCCCTGGGGCGCATCAAGGTCGGCCAAGACGGTTCGGACCTCGACAACGGCCGCGGCTTTCCCAGCATTCTCGTCTCTGGCGGGCGCATCGACGTCGCGCGCGCCAGGGGCACGGTGCTCGGCGCCGCTGACGGAGTTGCGGTGGAATTCATGGGCCAGGTGGTGCTGCTGAACACGCCGGCCAGGCGGGGCGCGGGTGACGCCGAGACGTTCCGCGACGAGCAGGTCATTCTCGACGACGTGCCGGTGAGTCCCCTCGCGGCCACGCTGGAGGTCGGCCTCGAGGCGAGCTCTTCACTGCCCGCCCGCGCTGGCGTCTACCTGTACCGGCATGGGGCGAACCCACCCATGGCCTGGGCCCGCGAGACCGGGGTGTTCGAGGGCATCGCCGGCGTCCTGCCCACCGAGTTGGCCGGCCTGCGGGTCGGCTTTGCTTCGGAGCAGAAGGTCGTCCTGCGCGGCCCGTCGGGCCGGGTCGAATTGGAGCCGCGCATGCCACGCCGTCCGCCGCCGGCCGACCCTGTCCTCGAGACGAGCTCGAGCACCGAGATTCACGTGGTCGGAGTATACAGGTCGACTCGTGCCGACGGCACGGTGGTGGTAGACGTCCAGAGACCCGGAGTGCCGCTGTTGCTCGTGCTCGCGGCTTACGACGAGGTGCGGTGGGACGTGCGCCTCGCTCCGGGCACGCTGCTCACCGGAGTCATCGTCGGCGGCTTCCACCCACCATCGGCCATCGTCGGACTCGACCCGAGGACTCCGGTGGTGACCCGCATTCGCGACTACGGGCAGGCGTACTTCATGGAGTACCCGGGCAGCGAGAGGTCCACGGGCATGCCGGTCGCCACCACAGTGCTCAGCCCCTACACCTCCCGCCGCCCCACCTCCGTGCAGGGCGCCGAGCGAGGCGACCATTACCGCATCGGCCCGCCAGCGCCCGCCCACTGACGCCGGAATGGGCGCACCCGCATGGCGCGGCCGAGTACTCGAGAGTTCCGGCGTCCTGCGACTCGGGTCTTCCCGTACCGCTGTGATGTCGAAGTCGATGTCGTCAGGGGCCGGCCAGCCCCAGCCCCGGCGGCAGCAGCCTCGGCGGCACCCGCACCGCGGGCGGCAGCGGGCACTTCGTGCAGGGCCCGCGCAGGGGAATGTTGAGGGTGCGGCCGATGCTGAGGAGCGAATTCTTCAGCCGGTTGGCCTCTTGGATGAGCTTCACCGTGCTGCCGTACCGCGCGGCCAGGTGCCCCAGCGTGTCGCCCTTGTGAATTCGGTAGATGACCAGGTTCTCCTCGGGGCGCTTGGCCAGAAGCGGCTGCACGCGCCGGCCGAGCTCTTGCGAGCGGGCCGAGTAGAAGCGCACGTGGAAGTGGTCGCGGTGCCGGCGCGCGTGCTGCAACAGCGAGGCGGGCCCGGCGTGGAAGAGCCGGTCGAGCCAGACCGGGTCTTCGCCCGAGGCCTTGGCGTAGTCGAACAGCGCCTTCTGCACGTGGAAGTCGACGAGGATGACCTGCACGTCGGCCAGGGTCGCCAGCGCCCGAATCAGCGCCCAGTTCGCCTCGAGGTTCATCAGCTTCTCGCGCGGGCCGCGCGCGCTCGCCGCCGTCACCCCGTCCCGGTAGTAGAAGCCGAGGTCCGTGTCGCGCCCGGACTGGTGGGTCTGGTGAGGGCGCAGGTAGCCGCCGTTCCGCTTACTGAGGTGATTCACCCGCAAGGGGAGCGCTCCGGGAACCTGCTCGTGGACCGCCGCCGCCACCGCCTTCAGGGCGTCGATGGTTTCCCGCGTCCCGAACGAGTCTTCCGGCACCACCACCGTCCAGGCTTCGCCCTCGTCGAGGTGCACGCCGTTGATGAGCCGGCCCGCCTCGGCCAGCCCCACCGAGACGGAACCGAGCGACTCGACGTCTTCCACCCAGCGCCGCTCGAGCTCGGCGTCGGTCAAGTCTCGCGAGTAGAGCAGCCCCCCGTCGGTCGCGAGTGCCGCGAGCTGAGCGGCCTCGCCTTCGCCCATGTCG
>JAHFDQ010000483.1 GCA_023248915.1 Archangiaceae bacterium
ACGGGCAGACCGGAGGCGTGCTGGCCTTCTTCGCTTCGGGCCAGGTGAACAACCGGGGCGCGCTCAGCGCCTCGGACGCAGGCTTTCGCGGTGGCGCGTGGGTCGGCACAGCCGCAGCCGTTTTCGGGTGCATCAACCCCGACCAGCCCGGGCCGGAAGGAGCGCGCAAGGGAGAAGGCGTCGCCGCCGGCCGGTACGGCCCCGGTGCGACCGGCAACGGCAACGTGGCGAACGGCGCCGGCGGCGGCGACTGCCACAACTCGGGAGGGGGCGGCGGGGGGAACGCCGGCTGCGGCGGTCAAGGCGGCTTCTCGGTCACTCCCAACGACAACGGGCGCGACGTCGGCGGCCGCCCCGGAGTTCCGCTCAGCTACTCGCTCTTGACGCACTTGAGCTTCGGCGGAGGAGGAGGGGCCGCTCACGACAACGACCTGGTCGGCGACCCTGGCGGCACCGGAGGGGGCGCCGTCTTCTTGCGGGCGGGTTCCTTCATCGGCACGGGCACCTTGAGCGCCAGCGGAGCCACCCCGCCCATGGCCATCGACGACGGCGCCCCCGGCGCCGGCGCCGGGGGCAGCATTTCGATTCGCGTCGCCGGCGACTTGCAGTGCGGGCTCATCGAAGCGCGCGGCGGAACGGGCGCAGCGTCGCGCTCGTACCCGAACGGAGGCTCACCGACCGGCCAGATCTTCGGCGCTGGCGGGGGCGGGGGTGGCGGTCGGGTGCTCGTCCAGGCGGCCGACGCCGGTGCGTGCCCGGTGGACGTGAGCGGAGGGTTGGGAGGCCTGGCGCTGGAGCCCACCTCCGATGGGGGCTTCGGAGCGGGACCGCGAGACGCCGGCGACCCGCTGTCCCGGGGGGCCGTGCAGTGGCTGAGCGGCGGCTTCGAGGTGGACGGCGGCTTGACGGACGCGGGCGACGACGGCGGGGTAGACGGCGGCTTGACGGACGCGGGCGACGACGCCGGGGTGGACGGCGGCTTGACGGACGCGGGCGACGACGGCGGAGTGGACGGCGGCTTGACGGACGCGGGCGACGACGGCGGGGTAGATGGCGGCGCGATGAATTCGGGCGCGGATGGTGGCGCGGCCGACTCGGGCGCCGCCCCTGTTCAACCGTCGTCCCGGACCTTCCAGGTGGGCTGCGATTGCGACAGCGCCGGCCCCGGCACGCTCTGGCTCGCGCTCGCCGCCGCCTCGCTCGCGCCGCGCCCGAGAAGGCGGGTCCGAGCCTGGGGCGCTTTCGTCCTTGGCCCGAAGGTTTGAGTCGCCGGGGGCGACGTGGACGGTCAGGTTCGGCGACTTCTGGCATGCCGGACGGTACCGCCCTGCGCGGAATCGGCTAGTCTTCGGGGCCTATCAGTTCGGCTCGGGGAGTCGGCTTGTCGGACGACCGGTGGTCTTCGCTGAGGGAGCTGCTGGCTCTCGGTTTCGCGGTGGCAATGGTACCCCTCGGCTGGGCGCACGCGGCGGGCCCGTACACGATTGCCTCGACGGGCACCATCGACACCGCCACCCGCGGGGCCTCGGGGAAGAGGCTGGTCTACGACGGCAGCCGCTGGTGGGCCTTCTACCAGAAGAGCACCGACACCTCTCGCATCTACTACGCGTACTCGGACGATCTCTCCACCTGGACCGAGTCTTCGGTGGTGCTCGATTCGGGCAGGACCTACGCGACCGAGGGCGGGGCACTGAGCATCGCCTACGACACCGCGACCCAGGTGGTGGTGGTGGCCTACCACGACGCGACCAACACCTACGAAAACAACGAGCGATACCTGCGAGGCGCCATCAACGGCACCACCGTTTCGTGGAGCCTCAACACCAACGCTGTCGCCGACGACCCGAAGAACCCATTGGCGAATTACTCCCAGCGGCTGGCGATCGACTCGGCCGGCAAGGTGCTCTACCAGTGTGGTTTCGACTCGGGAAGCCCGACCGTCTACCGCTCGTCGAGCAGCCTCTCGCCCGCGTTCAACGACCCCATCGCTCAGTGGTCTTTGCTCGGCACTGCGGAAGTCCTCGACGACTACATGACGAACTCATTCCTCGCCCCGCTGGGCGCGCCCAACGTCCTCGTCGTGGTGGACGACGCGCCGTCCGGAGTTCCGGCCATCGCCTGGAAGAGGTTCAACGGCACGACCTGGTCGACGTTTGCGTACGTGTGGAGTGGCGCGAACGTCAGCCGGTCCAACTGGGGCGGGGTGTGGGTCGGCAACGCGGCGGTTTACCTGCTCGGCGTCACCAACACCTCCGCCCTCAGCTTCTCGGTCTTCGACGGAACGACGTGGTCGGCAAAGACCGCACCGACTTGGCCCGCGAACGGCGTGAAGGCCAGCTCGGGCCTGCCGCTCGTCAGCGACGGGACCAACGTCTGGGCCTTCGTCATCCGAGGCGACGCCAGCAACAGCATCGCCTGGAACAGGTACCAGGTGAGCTCGGGCACCTGGTCCGGGTGGACCGACCTCCCCATCGGCGCGGCCACTCGCAACTACCTCCAAACCGCTGCGAACGTGGGAGCCGGCAAGGTGGCCGTCACCTGGGCCGAAGGGACGGGCCCCTACAACATGCGGGTGGCGACAGCTGGCGCCTCTAAACTCTTCTTTGCCGTCGGGCAGAGCACCGCGAGCGACCTGCGCACCGGCGTCCCGGTGACCTGCTCGGTTTCTGGAAACACCCTAACCTTCGACAAGCCCCAGACCGACCCGCGCTTCGGCGTCGGCTGCAAGGTCACCTACGGTGGCAACGTCTGCTACGTCACCGGCAAGACGTCCTCGCAGGTGTGGTCCTGCGGCTCGGCCACCGCCGGCGCTCCCACCGCCGCGGCCGCGGGCACGCCGGTCACCGCCATCGGCCACGTCTTCGGTTCGCTCTCCGCCGCGGTGACCACCACCGCGGGCGGGGGAGGCGCCAGAGACCTCATCGGCACCTCGGACCTGGTGACCGGCGGCTACGCCCTCAACTTTCCCTGCTACTACGACACCGGCCCGGACTCGACGCCGGTGCTCATCGACGGGTACGCGACCGGCCCCTCGAACTACCTCCGGGTCTACACCCCGACCGACACGGCGACCGAGTGCAACCAGAGCCAGCGGCACGACGGCAAGTGGAACGACGCGAGATTCCGGATGGCGGTGCCCGACTACTCCTCGTCGATAACGGTCTACTCCTCCTCGGTGTGGCTGGACGGCCTGCAGGTCGAGCACCCGATGGCGAACAACTACACCCGCGCCGTGAACATGGACTACCTGGACGGCGAGGCGTGGTTTTCCAACAACATCGTCCGGGCGGTCGTCGTGTACGGCGACCAGTTAGCGCTGTCACTCAACTCGTATTCCAATCCCGGCCAGGCCTGCACCTACAAGGTCTGGAACAACGTCTTCTACGACTTCAGCGCGCCGGGCTCGATAGGCATCGCGTTCGGAGGGGTAGGTGGCGGCACGGCGTACGTGTACAACAACACCCTCGTCGCCAGCGACACCGGCATACTGCACAACAACGGCACCCTGGTCGCGAAGAACAACCTGGTGAGCGGAACCGGCACCAACTACTCGGGCACGTTCAGCAGTTCGTCCACCGGCAACCTGTCGGAAGACGCCACGGCTCCGGCCTTCGGCACGTACTACCGGAACAAGACCGTCACCTTCCGGAACGCGGGGACGAGGGACTTCCATCTCGCGGCGAGCGACGCCGCGGCGAGGAATCACGGAGTGAACCTCTCGGCCGATGCGAACCTGGCCTTCGCGGTCGACGCCGACGGCGACTCCCGACCCGCCTCGGGCTGGGACATCGGCGCGGACCAGGTCCCCGTCGGCGCGCCCGCGAAGTTGAGCTTCGTCGTCCAACCCTCGAGCGCGATTGCCGGCGCGAGCATTTCGCCGGCGGTGCAGGTGGCAATCCAGGACGCGTCCGGTAACACCGTCGCCAGTTCCACCGCGGCGGTGACGCTCGTCCTCGGCCCCAACCCCGGGGGAAGCACCCTGTCCGGGACGTCGACGGCGAACGCCGCGGCGGGCATCGCAACCTTTGGCGGACTCTCGTTGGACAAGGCCGGCAGCGGCTACGGCCTCGTGGCCAGCGCGCCGGGCTTCTCCGGCGCCACCAGCCAAGCGTTCGACGTCGTGGGCGCCGCGGCGGTCAAGGTCGTCATCAGCTCGCCCGCCCGCACCGTCGCCGCCGGAGCCTGCTCGGCCCCGGTCACCGTGGAACGGCGCGACGCCTTCGACAATCCGGTTGCGACTCCGGGGGCGGCGGCGCTGGCCTCGAATTCTCCGACGCTGGCGTTCTTCGCCGGCTCGGACACCGCCTGCTCGGGGCCGCCCCTCTCCGCGATGACGCTGGCCCCCTCGGCGGCGTTTCACTTCCGCGACACCCAGTCCGGGACTCCCGCCGTCACCGCTTCCGCCGCCGGGCTCGCTCCCGACACCCAGGACGAAACCGTCACTCCGGCGGCGGAAGCGAAGCTCGCCTTTCTCGCCCAGCCGCTGGGAGGGACGGCTGGGGCGCCGCAGAACCCCCCGGTGCAGGTGCAGGTGCGGGACTCCTTCGACAATCCCGTCTCCGCCTCGACCGCCAGCGTCACCCTCGCTCTCGGCAGCAACCCCGGCCCCGGCACACTCTCGGGCGGCGCCGCGCTCATGGCCGTGGCGGGCGTGGCCAGCTTCCCCGCGCTTTCCATCGACCGGGCAGGCGTCGGCTACACCCTCGTTGCGAGCGCCGGTTCGCTGGCCGGCGCCACCAGCCTGCCGTTCGCCATCGCCGCGGGGCCAGCGGCGAAGGTGGTCTTCACCAGCGGGCCGCAGAGCCTGGCTGCCGGGGCCTGCTCGGGCCTGGCCTCGCTCGAAGCGCGCGACGCCCTCGACAACCCCGTCAGCCCGACCCCGG
>JAHFDQ010000484.1 GCA_023248915.1 Archangiaceae bacterium
AGAAGGCCGACTCGGGCCACCCCGGCCTGCCGCTGGGCGCCGCGCCCCTCGCGTACGTGCTGTGGCAGAGGCACCTCCGGCATGATCCGGCCGACCCGACCTGGTTCGACCGCGACCGCTTCGTGCTGTCGCCCGGGCACGGGTCGATGCTGCTGTACGGCCTGTTGCACCTGACCGGCTACCCCTTGTCGATGGCCGACCTGCAGGCGTTTCGCCAGTGGGGCAGCAAGACGCCGGGCCACCCGGAGTACCACCTCACTCCCGGCGTCGAGGCGACCACCGGCCCCCTGGGGCAGGGCCACGCCAACGCGGTGGGCATGGCCATCGCCGAGCGGGCGCTGGCGGCGCGCTTCAACCGGCCCGGCCACACCGTGATCGACCACCGCACCTGGGCGCTCATCTCGGACGGCGACGTGATGGAGGGCGTGACTTGTGAGGCGGCCTCGCTGGCCGGCCACCTGAAGCTGGGCAAGCTGGTCTGCGTGTACGACTCGAACGACGTCACGCTCGACGGCCCCGCTTCCCTGTCCTTCTCGGAGGACGTGGGCCGCCGGTACGAGTCCTACGGCTGGCAGGTGCTGCGAGTCGAGCGCGGAGACACCGACCTGGAAGCGCTCGACAAGGCGATGGAAGCCGCCTCGGCCGACACTGCCCGGCCGTCGCTCATCATCGTCAAAACGACGATCGGCTTCGGCTCGCCCCACAAGCAGGGCCTGTGCGCGTCGCACGGCAGCCCGCTCGGCGGAGAAGAGGTCGCGCTCACCAAGAAGGCGCTCGGGTTCGACCCCGAGAGGAAGTTCTACGTGCCGGAAGAGGCGGCGCGGCACTACGGCGCGGCGCAGGCTCGCGGCGCGGCGGCGCAGCAGACCTGGCGGACGAAGCTGGCCGCCTACGCCGAGGCCCACCCCGACCTGGCGGCCGAGCTGACCCGGGCGGCGAAGGGCACGCTGCCCGGCGGCTGGGAAGCGGGCCTTCCCACCTTCAAGGCCGGCGAAGAGGTCGCCACCCGCGCCGCGGCCGGCAAGGCCTTGCAGGCGATCGCGGTGAAAATGCCCGAGCTCATCGGCGGCGACGCGGACCTCTCGGGTTCGACCAACACCGCCATCAAGGACGCGGGCTCGTTCGAGGGGCAGAGCGGCGCCGGGCGCAACCTGCACTTCGGCGTTCGCGAGCACGCGATGGGCGCCATCGCCAACGGGCTGGCGTACCACGGAGGGGTGAGGCCCTTCGTCGCCACTTTCTTCGCCTTCGCCGACTACATGCGGCCCGCGGTGCGGCTGGCCGCGCTGAACTCGCTGCCCGTCGTCTTCGTGTGGACCCACGACTCCATCGGCCTGGGGGAAGACGGGCCGACCCACCAGCCCGTCGAGCACCTGATGTCGCTGCGGTCGATGCCCAACCTCTGGACGGTGCGACCGGCCGACGCGGCCGAGGCGGTCGAGGCCTGGCGCCTGGCGGTGCGGCGGCAAGCAGGGCCGACGGCGCTGGTGCTGTCTCGGCAGAAGCTGCCCGTCCTCGACCGGGCGCGCTTTGGCGCCGCGGCGCAGGTCTCGCGCGGGGCCTACGTCCTGTCCGAGGCGGCGGGCGGCAAGCCTCAGGTGCTCCTCATCGCTACGGGGTCCGAGGTCGCGATCGCCCTCGCCGCCCAGGAACTGCTGGCGCGCGAGTCGATACCGGCGCGCGTCGTCTCGATGCCGTGCTGGGAAGCCTTCCTCGCCGAGAGCCCGGCCTACCGCGACGAAGTCTTGCCGCCCGACATCTGGGCGCGGGTTTCGGTCGAGGCGGGGGTGACCTTCGGCTGGACGCGCTGGGTGGGCGACCGCGGAACGTCGGTCGGGGTCGACAAGTTCGGCGCGTCGGCTCCGGCGGAGGTGCTCTTCGAAAAGTACGGGCTCACGGCCGAGAATGTGGCCGCGACGGCCCGCGCGCTGGGGCGGGCAAAGCAGGCCCGGGCGGGCTGACCGCCGAAGAACCGGTCGACAGGGCGCCGGCCCCTGGAGCAGACTGCGCCCCTCTCATCGTCAGGAGCGTTCAATGCCGAGCATTCGCCGCATGGGCGACCAGTTCGCCGCCGACCGCCACATCACTCTGGATGAAGCGAAGGCCCTGGTGGCCAAGGCCAAGGCCGACGGCAAGGTGACCGCGTCGGAGAAGGCCCAACTGGCCAATGTCGTCGAGGCCTACCGCGACCTGTTCGAGCCCGGCGCGCTGGACGTCATCTCGACGGTAGTTCAGTTGCCGGTGCCGCCGGTGACGCCGCCCGCGGGGGGGCGGCCGGTCGACCTCGACCCGTCGGGAGCGCACCGCCCGGTGTTCCTCGGCGCCGACGGCGTCTTGACCGCGAATGCCGACGGCACGCCGCCCCGCACCGGGGTCGAGAAGTCCGAGGCCTTCTACCGCGCGGCCGAGCTGGCCGACGACTCGACCACCAACGTCTTCGCCTCGGCCTCGAAGGAGACCCGGGCGGCGCTGTTCGAGAACCTGAAGGGCGACGCTCCGGCGGGCCTCGCCAGCGGGCAGGCGCTGCAGTTCCGCTCGTCGTCGGCCGCGGTCCTCCTGCACCTCATCGAGGCCTCGCCCGAGCCCGACCTGCGCGCTGCGATGGTGAAGGGGTACGAGACGCTGGCGAAGGCCGAACCCGACGCGCGGCTGCGCGAGACTATGGTGTTTCACCTGTCGAACTCCGAAGCCGCGAAGGCGGGGCCAACCCAGGCGGTCGCCGACGGGCTGATGAAGGGCTTCGCGCCGACGTCGCCGCCCTACGAGAAGTGGTTCGCCGGCGGCAACAAGACGGTGAACCTTTCGTGGACGGTCGGCCAGGGCGAGTTCTGGAAGGGCTTCACCGGCTACCTGAAGGACAAGGGCTGGAAGGCGGTCGGCGCCGAGAGCGAGTACGGCGTCACCACCTACGAGAAGACGGTGAACAAGCCCGGCGTGGGCGACACCACCTTCCGCATCAGCGTGCGGCAGGGCGGCACCGACATCCTCGCGCCGATGAACGACCCGAAGGTCCAGATCGTCGGCTACGACGGCCACTCGAACTGGGGGCGCAACATGACGGCCTCGGTGAGGAACGGCCCGACCAGCCCCGACGGCGCCGACGGCAAGCTGCTCTTCTACAACCTGTGCGTGGGCAAGGGCGTGCTCGACCGGGTGCGCGAGAAGTACCCCAACGGCCAAGTGGTGACGACCTACGCCGCGTCGAACTTCTACACCGACTCGGACGGTCAGATGTCGCGCGGAGAGGGCGTTCAGGCCCTGATGGCCTTGGTGGACGGCGTGGCCGAGCGGGCTCCGTGGGAGAAGATTCACAAGACGATGAACGACGCCGCCGACATCGGCTACGGCCGCACCTGGGACAACTACGTGACTCCCATCTCGACGCTGACGCGCGAGAAGGTGCTCGACAGCGACCACGACGGCCAGGCCGACTACCTGGACAAGCTGTACAACTACTCGACCTACCAGGTGCCCGAGGACACCGCCCGCGAATTCACCCCGGTGAAGCAGGAAAGGCCCGCCGACGTGCTCGACGGCACCAAGGTGCTGACCTCGGCCAACATGGTGAACACGCTGGCGGAGTTCAGCACCATCCTCGACGAGGCGAACCCCGACTCGAAGGTGATTGCCAACGGCTGGTTCGAGCCGAAGCTGGGCGAACGCGACGTGGTGCGCTTCACCCAGACCAAGGGGCGCGACGGGAAAACGGAGTACCCCATGGCGGTGAACGCCCGGTACGCCCACATGAGCGAAGAAGCGTTGCGCGCCACCACCGTCTACGAGTTCAACCGCTACCTGGCGGGCTCGGGCCAACTGAGAATGGACCCGGTGGACGCCAAGCTGGCGGGGCTCATCGTCTTCGTCCAGTCGTTGAAGGTGGACGACGGCTACCGCGACGCGGAGGTCTGGAAGAGCTTCCTCGACCGGTATGCCTTCCCCCCTGACCTGTCGATGGGGACCATCTCGGGAATCCTCGACGCGGTGCAGGGCCACGCGTACGCCGGCAGCCCCGAGATGGTGAAGAAGCTGCGCGACGGGCTCTCGGCGCAGCAGCTCGCGGCGCTGCAGAAGCCCGAGGCCGGAGCCCCGGTCGCCATCGTCGGGTAGCCGGCTACTTCTGCTCGAGGTGGTCCATCTCGACGGCGGCCTTGGCCGCCTCGGGTGAGCGGCCGAAGACGAACTGGACCAGCGGCTTGCCGTTGCCCTCGACCTTTTCGGCGTCCATGCGAAGCACCGGCGTCACCTCGACCGACGTGTCGGCCGCCCCTTCGCGCGCCACCGCCCGCTTCCAGGTGTCGCCCTTGCGCTTCGAGGTGAGCGTGAGAACGCGGGCGCCGTCGGTGCCGGACGGCGTCAGGGCCACCTCGGCGCAGCTGGCGAACTGGTCCCGGTAGAACTTCTCGAGCCGCGCGAAGCTCAAAGGCACTCGAAACGTCTTCTGGCCCTCGGTGACGGCCAGCGCCTTCCCGTTGAGGCTCGGCAGCGGAAAGGGGCCCGGGGGAGCAGGCGCCGGGTCGGCTGCCAGGCACAGGGGCGACGCGAGCAACAAGAAGAAAGCCAGCGCGCGTGATGGTTGAGGCATTAGGGACCCTCTTGGAGGCAGAATCATCCCATGGCGGAAGTGAGACGACCAGCCGTCGCAGGCTCGTTCTACCCGGCAGGCGCCGAGGCGCTGCGGCGCGACGTCAGCCGGCTGCTCGAGCAGGCGGGCGGGCGGGGGCAGGGCCTGCCCAAGGCGCTCGTGGTGCCGCACGCGGGCTACGTCTACTCCGGGCCGGTGGCGGCGACCGCCTACGCCCAGGTGCGCGACGCGGCCGGCATCGAGCGGGTGGTGCTGCTCGGGCCGTCTCACCACGTGGGGTTTCAGGGCCTGGCCCTG